>NZ_JBDYKJ010000013.1:0-81327 GCF_040012395.1 Nocardioides sp. 31GB23
CCCCCCCCCCCCCCCCCCCCCCCCCCCCCCCGCCCCCTACTTCCCACCCGCACTGGAGTGACCCCCATGGCCAAGGCGCTGATCGGCTACCGCAGCAGCGACCTGCTCGACCCCCGCCTCAGCGCCGACAACGCCCGCCTGCGGGCGCGTGTCGGCGAGCTCGAGGCCCTCGTCCTGCGCCTGTGCGCGGAGAACGACCGGCTCAGCGCCCAGGTGGCCGAGCACCTCGCCGAGCAGGGACTGCGCGAGGAGATGCAGGACCTGCAGGAGATGCAGCCCGCCTGAGCGCGACCCGCGCGGCGCCGTGACCGCGGGGCCCCCTGGTCGTTGGGTCGACATGACCCGTCGTCCCCGGCTCCTCCCCGGCGTGCTCTGCGCCGCCGCCCTCGCGCTGACCTCCCTCGGCATCACCGCCCCGGCCCTGGCCGGGGGCCCCGGCGACCCTGGCGAGGTCCGGCGCCAGATGCTCGAGCGGGCCGCCGCCCAGCCCGGCACGACCGCCTCGCTGGTCTCGAGCCGGAACATCGCCCAGGTCGACAGCGACCCCGGCCAGGTCGGCATCTCCGGCTGCTTCACCGCCACCGCGCCGCTCTTCGTGACCAGCGGCCTGGACTCCCTGCGGGTCTTCGACGTCTCCGACCCCGCCCGACCCGAGCTCACCGGCGTGCTGCCCAGCGTGATGTTCGAGAACGAGGCGATGACCTGCGGCGAACGCCGCACCGGCGACGGCACCCGCCGATTCGCGCTGGTCGGCGTCGACCTCGTGCAGGCCTCGCCCGGCGACATCGAGCACGTCAACGTCGGTGGCGGCGAGCTCGTGGTCGTCGACGTGACCGACCCGGCCACGCCCACCGTGCTCTCGCGGGCCCCGGGCACGACCTCGACGCACACCGTGGCCTGCGTCGACGACACCAGGTGCCGCTACGCCTACTCCGCCGGCGGACGCTCCACGTTCTCGATCTTCGACCTGCGCGACCTCGAGAACCCGGTCGAGGTCGACTCCGACCGCTCCACGCCCGGCGTGCAGCCCTTCGCGACGCCCACGGGCGGGCACAAGTGGAACTTCGACGCAGCCGGCATCGGCACCCACACCGGCTGGAACGGCGCCTCGATGTGGGACGTCTCGAAGCCGCGCCGCCCGCGTGTGCTGACCACCACCGGCAAGGCCGGCCAGGGCGTCGACCCCGACCACGAGGGCTGGAACGACTTCATCCTGCACAACGCCTTCCGCCCGCACGCCGAGCGGTTCAAGCCCGGCCGCAAGCCCTCGCTGCGCCGAGGCAACGTGCTGCTGGTGACCGAGGAGGACTACGAGCAGACCGACTGCTCGCTGGCCGGCTCGTTCCAGACCTGGTGGGTCAAGCGGCTCAACGGCAAGCCGGGGCGGATCGTGCCGCTCGACAAGGTCGAGCTCTCCGACCTCGGCACGTTCCCGCTGCCCCGGGGCGCGTTCTGCTCCTCGCACTGGTTCGACTACCGCCCCGGCGGCCTGGTCGCGGCCGGCTTCTACGGCGGCGGCACCCAGGTGCTCGACGTCAGCGACCCGCGTCGCATCCGCACCCACGCCCATGCCGTGTGGGGCCTCTCGGAGGTCTGGGACGCCATGTGGGCGCCGGTCTACGACGCCCGCGGCCGCCGTACCGACGCGCGCACCAACCTGGTCTACAGCATCGACCTGGTGCGCGGTCTCGACGTGTACGCCGTCGACGTGCCGGGCGACGGCCGGGGCGCCGAGCCGCCCACCGCGGCCACCGCCGGGGTCTCGGTCTCCGACCGGGCCGCCGCGAACGCCCTCCCGCTGGGTCTCGTCGGGGCCGCGACGGCCGGCGCGCTGCTCCTGCGGCGCCGGCGCGCCCAGGGGTAGCCTGAGGCCCACCTCGGCGGAAGGGCCCCTGCGTTGTACCTGAAGAGCCTGACCCTCAAAGGGTTCAAGTCCTTCGCCTCCTCGACGACCCTGCAGCTCGAGCCGGGCATCACCTGCATCGTGGGCCCCAACGGCTCGGGCAAGTCCAACGTGGTCGACGCGCTGGCCTGGGTGATGGGCGAGGCGAGCGCCAAGAGCCTGCGCGGCGGCAAGATGGACGACGTCATCTTCGCCGGCACCTCCGGCCGCCCGCCCCTGGGCCGTGCCGAGGTGCTGCTGACCATCGACAACACCGACGGCGCCCTCCCGATCGAGTACGCCGAGGTCACGATCAGCCGCACGATGTTCCGCTCCGGGGGCTCGGAGTACGCCATCAACGGCCAGACCTGCCGCCTGCTCGACGTCCAGGAGCTGCTCAGCGACTCGGGCATCGGGCGCGAGATGCACGTCATCGTCGGCCAGGGGCAGCTCGACCAGATCCTGCACGCCACGCCCGAGGACCGGCGTGGCTTCATCGAGGAGGCCGCCGGGGTCCTCAAGCACCGCAAGCGCAAGGAGAAGGCGCTGCGCAAGCTCGACTCCACCGACGGCAACCTGCACCGGCTCAACGACCTGCTCAGCGAGATCCGCCGACAGCTCAAGCCGCTGGGACGCCAGGCCGAGGTGGCACGGCGCGCCGCCACGGTGCAGGCCGACGTGCGCGACGCCCGGGCCCGGCTGCTGGCCGACGACCTGGTCGCCGCGCGCACCACGCTGGAGCAGGAGATGGCCGACGAGTCGGTGCTGCTGCAACGCCGCGAGGAGGTCGAGAAGGCCACCGCGCAGGCCCGCGAGCTGGAGGGCGCGCTGGAGGCGGCGCTGCGCGAGGACCTGCCGGTGCTCGCGGCGGCCCAGGACACCTGGTACGCACTGACCGGCCTGCGCGAACGGCTGCGCGGCACCCAGTCGCTGGCGGCCGAGCGGGTGCGCAACGCCGCGGCCTCCACCGAGGTCGAGACGGCGAGCGGGCGCGACCCGGCCGACCTGGAGGCCGAGGCCGCCCGGGCCCGCGAGCAGGAGCAGCGCACCGGCGCCGAGGTCGACACCCGTCGCACGGGCCTCGAGCAGGCCGTCACGGCGCGCAAGGCCGCCGAGGACGCCGCCGCCGAGGAGGAACGGCGCATCGCGGCGCTGCAGCGTGCCGCCGCCGACCGGCGTGAGGGTCTTGCGCGCCTGCACGGCCAGGTCAACGCGCTCAGGTCGCGTGCCGCCGCGGCCGACGAGGAGGTCGGGCGGTTGCGGCACAGTCGCGAGGAGGCCCTCGAGCGGGCCGAGCGCGCCCAGAAGGCGTTCACCGCCCTGGAGACCAGGGTCGCGGGCCTCGACGCGGGGGAGGAGGGCCTCGACGCCGAGCACGAGCAGGCGGTCGACGAGCTCGACGAGGTCGAGGCCCTGCTGGCGCAGGTGCGCGAACGCGCGCAGGCCGCCGACCGCGACCGGCACACGCTGGCCGCCCGCAAGGATGCGCTGGAGATGGGGCTGAACCGCAAGGACGGAGCCGGGGCGCTGCTCGGCAGCGACCAGGTGGCCGGTCTGCTGGGCTCGCTCGCCTCGCTGCTGACCGTGCGCCCCGGCTACGAGGCGGCCGTCGCGGCGGCGCTCGGCCCGCACGCCGACGCCCTGGCCGTCGGGGGCGCCGACGACGCCCTGGCCGCGGTGGAGCGGCTCAAGAGCGACGACCTGGGTCGCGCCGCCATGCTGCTCGCCGACGGCCCCGGGCTGCCCGGGCCCGAGGGCTGGCCCGACCTGCCCGCGGGAGCGGCGTACGCCGTCGAGGTGCTGGACTGCCCACCCGGCCTCCGGCCCGCGCTGACCCGGCTCCTCGACCGCGTCGCCGTCGTCGACGACCTGGCCACCGCGCGCCGCCTCGTCGGGGCCGACCCGGCGCTCGGCGCCGTCACCCGCGAGGGCGACGTGGTCGGGGCGCACCTGGTGGCCGGTGGCTCCAGCGCGCAACCCAGCCTGATCGAGGTGCAGGCCGCGGTCGACGAGGCCGCGGCGGCGCTGGCGGAGGCGGTCGCGGCCAGCGAGCGGGCCGGCTTCGAGACCTCGCGGCTCGAGGCGCGCCGCCACGACGTCCAACAGCGTGTCGACGTCGCGCTGGCGCGGCTGCACGAGTCCGACGCGACGCTGGCGGCCGTCGCCGAGGAGCTCGGCCAGCACGGCTCCCAGGCCCGGTCGGCTCGCGCCGAGGCCGAGCGCGTCGAGCAGGCGATCGCCCGGGCCGAGCAGGCGAGCGTCGATGCCGTCGCCGGTCTGGCCGACCTCGAGGCGCGGCTCGCCCGGGCGCAGGAGGCTCCCGAGGAGGAGCCCGACACCGCCGAGCGCGAGCGCCTGGTCGAGGCCTCCCGCGCCGCGCGCCAGGCCGAGATGGACGCCCGGTTGGCGCTGCGCACCGCCGAGGAGCGCGCGCGAGCGGTGCACGGGCGGGCCGACTCGCTGCTGCGGGCGGCTGCCAAGGAGCGCGAGCAGCGGGCCCGGGCCGCGGAGCGCCGCGACCGGCTGCTGCGCGAGGGCCGGGCCGCCGAGGCGGTCGCCACGGCGGTGGCCTGGGCCCTGGCGAGGCTCGAGGTCTCGGTGCAGCTGGCGGCCGACGACCGCGCGGCGGTCGAGGAGGCCCGGCGCGAGCGCGAGGAGGGGCTGCGCGAGGTGCGGTCACGGCTGCGCGACCTGGCCCGTGACCACGAGGAGCTGGTCAGCTCGGTGCACCGCGACGAGATGGCACGCGCCCAGCAGCGGATGCGCATCGAGCAGCTCGAGGAGCGCGCCCTCGACGAGGTGGGCGTCGAGCCCGACTCGCTCGTCGCCGACTACGGCCCGCACCAGCCGGTGCCGCAGGAGGTCGCCGACGACGCCCCCGAGGGCACCCCGGCCGCGGTCCCGTTCGTGCGCGAGGAGCAGCGCAAGCGGCTCAAGTCGGCCGAGCGGGCCCTGGCGATGCTCGGCAAGGTCAACCCGCTCGCGCTCGAGGAGTTCTCGGCCATGGAGGAGCGCCACAAGTTCCTCACCGAGCAGCTCGAGGACCTGCGCCGCACCCGCAAGGACCTCCTCGACATCGTCAAGGACGTCGACGACCGGGTCGAGCAGGTCTTCCGCCAGGCCTACGCCGACGTCGAGAAGGCCTTCGACGCGACCTTCGCGCGGCTGTTCCCGGGTGGCGAGGGCCGCCTGGTGCTCACCGACCCCGACGACATGCTCACCACCGGCATCGAGGTCGAGGCCCGCCCGCCCGGCAAGAAGGTCAAGCGGCTCTCGCTGCTCTCGGGCGGCGAGCGCTCCCTGGTCGCGGTGGCCTTCCTGGTGGCGCTCTTCAAGGCCCGTCCCTCGCCCTTCTACATCCTCGACGAGGTCGAGGCCGCGCTCGACGACACCAACCTGGGCCGGCTGCTCGAGATCTACGAGGAGCTGCGCGAGAACTCGCAGCTGCTCGTCATCACCCACCAGAAGCGCACCATGGAGGTCGGCGACGCCCTCTACGGCGTGACCATGCGCGGCGACGGCGTCTCGGCCGTCATCAGCCAGCGCCTGCGAGAGACGGAGCCCGTGTGAGCAACCGCCCCGATCCTGCCGACAGCCCGGGCCGGCCGGCCCGACCGACCCGTGGCGACTACGTCGCCTGGCGCACGGTCACGACGCGCTGGCGCGACGACGACGCCTACGGGCACCTCAACAACGCCACCTACTACGAGATGTTCGACACCGCCGTCAACGCCCACCTCTACGAGGCCTCCGGCGTCGACGTGCGCTCGCTGCCGCAGATCGGCGTAGTGGCCGAGACCTCGTGCCGCTACTTCCGTGAGATCGGCTTCCCGGCGCCCGTCGAGACGGGCCTCGTGGTCGACCGGGTCGGCTCCTCGTCGGTGGTCTACCGCATCGGGCTCTTCCAGGGCGACGGCGACGAGGCGGCCGCCGAGGGCCGCTTCGTGCACGTCTACGTCGACAACACCGACCCGGCACGCCGCGTCACCCCCATGCCCGACGTGATCCGCGCCGCAGTCGAGCCGCTCCTGCGCGTGGGCGGGGGCCAGTAGCCGGGGGTGTGCCACCGTGGGGTGCTCCACCCCCGGTTCCCCCCTTCCCCCCTCGGAGATCCCTCGTGCTCTCGATCGTCGTCGCCATGGTCGTCATCGTGGTCCTGGCCGCCCTGGTCCTCTACTACGTCGCCGTCCCCCACCGCGGCGACCAGGCGGGCTCCGGGGGCTGGCTCGAGCAGACGATGCGCCGGGCCCGCGGCTCGGTGCGCACCCTGGGCCAGGACGACGACGAGCACGACCACGGGCACGACCACGGGGACGACCAGCAGCGCCCTTGACCGGCTGAGGCCGGGGTCGTCCCGGGTGGTTGGATGAGGGCCATGGAGACCCTCGCCCTCGTGATCCTCGTCATCGCCGTCGTCGGTGTCGCCCTCGTGGGCGCCGTCGCCGGCCTCGTCGTCACCCGGCGCCGCAAGCCGGGCCCGCTGCCCGACACCCACACCGACGTCCTCGGCACCCCCACCGCCGACCCGGAGGCGCCGCCGGTCGAGCTCAGCTCGCCGCCGGCGACGATCGAGCCCGAGGCCCCGGTCGAGCCGGAGGCGCCCGCCGAGCCGGTCGCGCCGCCCGTCGAGCGTCCCGAGGGCACCGCCTCGCGCCTGGTGCGGCTGCGCCAGCGCCTCGCCGGCTCGCAGGGCGCGCTGGGTCGCGGGCTGCTGGCCCTGCTCTCGCGCGAGCGGCTCGACGAGGACACCTGGGAGGACATCGAGGACACCCTGCTGACCGCCGACATCGGCGTCGCCCCGACCCAGGAGCTGGTCGAGCGGTTGCGCACCCGGCTGCGGGTGGAGGGCACGGCCGACCCGCGAGAGGTGCTGCGCGAGGAGCTGCTGGCCCTGGTCGACCCGACGATGGACCGCGCGCTGCGCGTGAGCGGCGAGGGCGACGAGCCGGGCGTGGTGCTGGTCGTCGGGGTCAACGGCGCCGGCAAGACCACCACCGTCGGCAAGATCGCCCGCATCCTGGTCGCCGAGGAGCGCAGCGTGGTGCTCGGCGCGGCCGACACCTTCCGCGCCGCCGCCGTCGAGCAGCTCGGCACCTGGGGAGAGCGGGTCGGGGTCGAGACCGTCAAGGGCGAGGAGGGCGCCGACCCGGCCTCGGTGGCCTTCCGTGCCGTGGAGGAGGGCCGGCGCACGGGTGTCGACACCGTCATCGTCGACACCGCCGGCCGGCTGCAGAACAAGCAGGGCCTGATGGACGAGCTCGGCAAGGTCAAGCGCGTCGTCGAGAAGCAGGCCCCGGTCACCGAGGTGCTGCTGGTGCTCGACGCCACCACCGGCCAGAACGGGATGATCCAGGCCCGCGTCTTCAGCGAGGCCGTCGACGTGACCGGCATCGTGCTGACCAAGCTCGACGGCTCGGCCAAGGGCGGCATCGTGGTCGCCGTGCAGCGCGAGCTCGGTGTGCCGGTGAAGCTCGTGGGGCTCGGTGAGGGCGCCGACGACCTGGCCCCCTTCGACGCCGGCGCCTTCGTCGACGCCCTGCTCGGCGGCTGAGTTCACAGAGGCGTAACACGGGCGGCCCACTCGTTGCCCCGGCGTAACACCGCCCGCCGGACCCTGAAACACGTCGTCGCCAGGCTCAGCACTGATGGGGACGCACCCCGCACCCGACACCGCCGTCGGGGGCCGGGGGAGCGTCCTTCGAAGTTGATCTTGGAGGTTCTGTGGACGGCTACAACGCGTTCATGCTGGTGGCCACGCTGCTGGTGCTGATGATGACCACCCCGGCCCTGGCGCTCTTCTACGGCGGCATGACGCGGTCGAAGTCGGTGCTGAACATGATGATGATGTCGTACGCCGCCATGGCGATCGTCGGCATCATCTGGGTGCTGTGGGGCTACTCGATGGTGTTCAGCGGCGAGGGGGGCATCGACACGTTCTTCAACTCGCCGTTCGCCAACTTCGCCCTCGACGGCGTCGGCTACGACGGCTACACGTTCATGATGTTCCAGCTGACCTTCGCGGTGATCACCACCGCGCTGATCAGCGGCGCGATCGCCGACCGGGTGAAGTTCTCGGCCTGGCTGGTCTTCGTGCCGCTCTGGGCGACCCTGTCGTACTTCCCGCTGGCCCACATGGTCTTCGGCTGCACCGACTCGGCCCTGATCTGCACCCAGATCGGTGCGCAGGACTACGCCGGTGGCACCGCGGTGCACATCAACGCCGGTGTCGCCGGCCTGGTGCTGGCCCTGGTGATCGGCAAGCGGATCGGCTTCGGCCGTGAGCCCATGCGCCCGCACAACCTGACCCTGACCATGCTGGGCGCCGCCCTGCTGTGGGTCGGCTGGTACGGCTTCAACGTCGGCTCGATCGTCTTCAGCGACGACCTCGACGCCAGCGACCAGTTCCTGGCCGAGACCGGCCTGACCTTCGCCAACACCACCCTGGCGACCATGGCCGCGATCATCGGCTGGCTCGTGGTGGAGAAGGTGCTGCACGGCAAGGCCACCACCCTGGGTGCCGCCTCGGGCATCGTCGCCGGCCTCGTGGCCATCACCCCCGCCGCCGGCGCGGTCAACATCCTCGGGGCGCTGGCCATCGGCCTGGTCTCCGGTGCGCTGTGCGCCTGGGCCGTGGGCCTGAAGTTCAAGCTCAAGTACGACGACTCGCTCGACGTGGTCGGCGTCCACCTGGTCGGCGGCATCGTCGGCACCGTGATGATCGGCCTCTTCTCGGTCACCTCCAGCGAGGGCGACAACATCGCCGGCGGCGCGGTCGACGGCCTGTTCTACGGCGGCGGCGTCGGCTCCCTGGTCGACCAGGTGCTCGGTGTCCTGGTCGCGATCGCCTGGTCCGGCGTGGTCACCCTGCTGATCGCCCTGGCCATCAAGTTCACCATGGGCTGGCGCATCGACGAGGAGTCCGAGGTCGAGGGCATCGACTTCGACCAGCACGGCGAGTCCGCCTACGATCTGAACACCAGCCTCTCCAGCGGCAGCGGCGGTGCGCTCGCCGCCGCCACGAGGCCCGATCCCTCCACCCGCACGGAAGGGGCACACGCATGAAGCTCGTGACCGCGGTGATCAAGCCGCACAAGTGGGAAGACGTCCGCGAGGCCCTCGAGACCTTCGGCGTCGCCGGCATGACCGTCAGCGAGGTCAGCGGCTACGGCCGCCAGAAGGGCCACACCGAGGTCTACCGCGGCGCGGAGTACGACGTCGCGCTGGTGCCCAAGATCCGCCTCGAGATCGTCGTCGACGACGCCGACGCCGAGGACGTGGCCGGCATCATCGTCAAGGCCGCGCAGACCGGCCGGATCGGTGATGGCAAGGTGTGGACCAGCCCCGTCGACAGCGTGGTGCGGGTGCGCACCGGCGACCGCGACGCGGCGGCCCTGTGAACGACGGCGTCAGCCACGCAGTGATGCTCCCGTGAGAGCCGCGACGGCCCGGTCCACCCCTGCGGTGGGCCGGGCCGTCGTCGCGTCCGGCATGATCGGGGGCCACCACCAGCCCCGCTCCCACCCGCACCCCGACCCCAGGAGACCGATGTGACGGCCACCGAGCGGGAGCAGCGCACGAGCGAGGCGGACGCGCTGTGCGCGGCGGCGTACGAGAAGGCGGGCGGGGGCGAGGTCGGCTCCGCGCTGGTGGCCGTGGGCGGCTACGGCCGCCGCGAGCTGGCGCCGCACTCCGACCTCGACGTGGTGCTGGTGCTCGACGAGGGCGTGGAGGCAGGCGAGGTCGCCGAGCGGGTCTGGTACCCGCTGTGGGACTCCGGCACCACCATCGACCACTCGGTGCGCGCGCTGCCCGAGATGTTGTCGGCGGCCGAGGCCGACCTCCGGGTCGCGCTCGGGCTGCTCGACGTGCGGCACCTGGCCGGTGACGCGAACCTGACGCTGCGGCTGCGCGCCACGGTGCTGGCGCAGTGGCGTCGCAACGCCCGCGAGCGCCTGCCCGCGCTGCGCGAGCTGGTGCGCGCCCGCCACGAGCTCGTGGGCGAGCTGGCGCACATGTCGGTGCCCGACGTGAAGGAGGCCGAGGGCGGCCTGCGCGACGCGACCGTGCTGCGCGCACTGGTGGCCACCTGGCTCGTCGACGTGCCGCACACCGACCTGGAGCGTGGCCGCCAGGCGCTGCTCGACGTCCGCGACCTGGTGCAGGCCGGGGCCGGCCGGGCCAACGACCGCATCCAGCCCGAGATGTGGAGCGAGCTGGCCACCGGCCTGGGGATGAGCGACGCGCGCAGCGCCCAGGTGCACGTGCGCACCCTGGGGCGGCGCATCACCCACCTGTCGCGGCTGAGCTGGCGCCGCGTCGACGACTTCCTGGCGCGCCCGGTCTCGGTGCGCACCGCCCGCAAGCCGGCGCTGTTCCCGATCGCCCGCGGCGTGGCGCTCGCCGGGCGCGAGATCGTCCTGGACCGCAAGGCCCGGCCGGCCGAGGACCCCGTGCTGCTGCTGCGTGCCGCTGCGGCGGCCGCCGAGATGGACGCCGTCCTGGCCCCCCCGACCGCGGCCCGGCTGGCCCGCGAGGTCGCCGACCTGCCCGACCCGTGGCCCACCGAGGCGCGCCAGCAGCTGGTGCGGCTGCTGGCCTCGGGGCGCGGCCTGCTTCCGGTCTGGGAGACGCTCGAGGAGACCGGCGCGCTCCCGCGGCTGCTGCCCGAGTGGGAGCGCATCCGGCTGCTGCCCCACGCCTCGGCGATCCACCGCTTCACCGTCGACCGCCACGTCGTCGAGACCTGCATCGAGGCGTCGTCGCTGATCCGTCAGGTCAACCGGCCCGACGTGCTGATGGTCGCGGCGCTGCTGCACGACATCGGCAAGGGCAGCCTGACCGAGCACAGCGTGGCGGGGGAGCCGATCGCGCGGGAGATCGCGGCCCGGATGGGCTTCGAGCCGGCCTCGGTCGACCTGATCGCCGGCCTGGTGCGCTGGCACCTGCTGCTCGCCGAGACCGCCACGACCCGCGACCACGACGACCCGGCCACCATCGAGCGGGTCGCCTCGCGGGTGGGCTCGACCGAGGCGCTCTCCCTGCTGACCGCGCTGACCGAGGCCGACGCCAAGGCGGCCTCGTCCCAGGCGTGGTCGACCTGGCGGGCGGGCCTGGTGGTCGAGCTCTCGCGCCGGGTGCACACCGCCCTCGACACCGGGCGCAGCCTGCCGCCGGTCGCCGACGAGGAGGTGCAGATCCCGCGCGAGGTGCGCAACGGCGCGGTCCACTTCGCCGTGGAGGCCACCCCCGACGGCACCCGCGTGACCGCCATGGCCCCCGACCGGGTCGGGCTGCTGGCCGACTTCTCGGGCCTGTTCGCCCTGCAGCGCATCCCCGTGCGTGCCGCGCGCGCCTGGGCCCAGGAGGTCTACAGCGTCTCGGTCTGGGAGGTCGCCGAGCCGGGCCTCGACGTGCCCTACCTGCGGGAGCGGTACGAGGCGATCGCCGAGGGCCGGGTCGACCCGGCCAGCCGGCTGCGTCCCGACCCCCGGGCCCTGGCTCCCACCGTGGAGGTGCGTCCCGACGCCTCGCGCACCGCGACGGTGCTGGAGGTGCGCGCCGCCGACCAGCCCGGCGTCGTCCACCGCGTCTGCGCGGCGCTGGCCCAGCTCGACGTGGCGGTGCGCTCGGCCCATGTCGAGACCCTCGGTCCGCAGGCGGTCGACGTGTTCTACCTGCAGGAGGCCGCCGCCGGCGCGCTCTCCGAGACCCGGGCCGCCGACGCCGCCCACGCCGTCCGTGCGGCTCTCACGGTGGAGCCCCGGTAGGCTGGAGCCTCCACCACGCTCCGCCGACTCACCGAGGGACGCCTTTGTTCGCCACACTGTCCGACCGGCTCGCCGACACCTTCAAGAACCTCCGGGGGAAGGGTCGCCTGTCCGAGGCCGACATCGACGCGACCGCGCGCGAGATCCGCATCGCGCTGCTCGAGGCCGACGTCGCCCTCCCGGTGGTCAAGGAGTTCGTCGGCGCCGTCAAGGAGCGGGCGCGCGGCGAGGAGGTCAGCGGCGCGCTGAACCCGGCCCAGCAGATCATCAAGATCGTCAACGAGGAGCTCGTGACGATCCTGGGCGGCGAGACCCGCCGGCTGCGCTACGCCAAGAGCGGCCCGACCGTGATCATGCTCGCCGGCCTCCAGGGCGCCGGCAAGACCACGCTGGCCGCCAAGCTGGCGCTGTGGCTCAAGGACCAGGGCAAGTCGCCGATGCTGGTGGCCGCCGACCTCCAGCGCCCCAACGCCGTCAAGCAGCTGCAGGTCAACGGCGAGCGGGTCGGCGTGACCGTCTTCGCCCCCGAGCCGGGCAACGGCGTCGGCGACCCCGTGGGCGTGGCGAAGGCCTCGATCGAGGAGGCCAAGCGCACCCTGCACGACGTCGTCATCGTCGACACCGCCGGTCGCCTGGGCATCGACGCCGAGCTGATGAAGCAGGCCTCCGACATCCGCGACGCCGTCTCGCCCGACGAGGTGCTCTTCGTCGTCGACGCGATGATCGGCCAGGACGCCGTCGTCACCGCGCAGTCCTTCCTCGACGGGGTGGGCTACGACGGCGTGGTGCTCACCAAGCTCGACGGCGACGCCCGTGGTGGTGCCGCGCTGTCGATCGCCTCGATCACCGGCAAGCCGGTCATGTTCGCCTCCAACGGCGAGAAGCTGACCGACTTCGACCTGTTCCACCCCGACCGCATGGCCTCACGGATCCTCGACATGGGCGACGTGATGACCCTGATCGAGCAGGCCGAGAAGAGCTTCGACTCCGAGCAGGCGCTCAAGGCCGCGCAGAAGCTCAGCGGCCAGGGCGGCGAGTTCACCCTCGACGACTTCCTCGAGCAGATGCAGCAGGTCCGCAAGCTCGGCTCGATGTCGAAGATCATGGGGATGCTGCCCGGCATGGGGCAGTTCCGCGAGCAGCTCGAGAACTTCGACGAGCGCGAGATCGACCGCATCCAGGCGATCATCCAGTCGATGACACCGGCCGAGCGGGCCAACCCCAAGCTCATCGACGGATCGCGCCGCTCCCGCATCGCCAAGGGCTGCGGGCGCCAGGTCTCCGACGTCAACCAGCTCGTCGACCGCTTCTTCGAGGCACGCAAGATGATGATGCAGATGGCTCGCGGCGGCGGGATGCCCGGCATGCCGGGGATGCCGGGCATGCCCGGCATGGGTGGTGGCAAGCGCGGCAAGGCCAAGCCGCAGCAGAAGAAGGGCAAGGGCGCCAAGCGCTCGGGCAACCCCGCCAAGGCCGCCCAGCAGGAGCAGGCGGCCAAGGAGAAGGCGGCGGCCGCGCCGGCCAACCCCTTCGGCACGCCGGGCGGTGAGCCGGTCGACTACGAGAAGGCGGCAGCCGACCTCGACCTGCCCAAGGACTTCTCGAAGTTCCTCAAGTGAGGTCCGTGGTGGTGGTCGACTCGGCCAACGTGATCGGCAGCCGTCCCGACGGCTGGTGGAAGGACCGCGCCGCGGCGACGCGGCGCCTGCACGAGGCGCTGCTGGTGGCCGACGTGCCCGGCGACGAGATCGTGATGGTCCTCGAGGGCGGTGCCCGCGGGGGCGCCCGGCCCGGCAAGGACGCCCACGTGCGCATCGTGCACGCGCCCAAGGAGGGTGACGCGACGATCCTGTCCGAGGCCCAGCGCGCCGGCCAGCGCGGCTGCACCGTCACGGTCGTGACCGCCGACCGGGCCCTGGCCGCCAACGTCTCGGCCACCGGCGCCACCGTGGTGGGCCCGACCTGGCTGCTCGACCAGCTCGACAAGCTCGACCACGGTTGAGCCTCCTCGCCTCGTCGGCCGACGGGTTAGCCTCGCGGGCATGAGCGCGCTGAAGTTCACCGGCCCGGTCCTGCCCGACGGCGAGAGCCGCGACCTGTACGTCGTCGACGGCCGGGTCACCTTCGAGGCCCAGCCCGGTGCCGAGACCGCCGCGCGCGGGTGGATCGTGCCGGGCCTCGTCGACGCGCACAACCACCTGGGCATGGAGGACCACGGCGCCGTGGGCGACGACGAGGTCGAGGGCCAGGCCCTCGCCGACCGCGACGCCGGCGCCCTGCTGCTGCGCGACTGCGGGTCGCCCGCCGACACCCGCTGGGTGCACGAGCGCGACGACCTGCCCCGGCTGGTGCGTGCCGGGCGCCACATCGCGCGCACCCGGCGCTACATCCGCAGCTACGCCCACGAGGTCGAGCCCGCCGAGCTGTCGGCGTACGTCGCGCAGGAGGCGCAGGCCGGTGACGGGTGGGTCAAGCTGGTGGGGGACTGGATCTCCCGCGACGCCGGCGACCTGGCGCCCTCGTTCCCGCAGGAGAGCTTCGCCGAGGCCATCGAGGTGGCGCACCGCCACGGAGCCAAGGTGACCGCGCACTGCTTCGGCCACGAGGTGCTGCAGGGCCTGCTCGACGCGGGCATCGACTGCATCGAGCACGGCACCGGGCTCGCCCTCGAGCAGGTCGAGCAGATGGCGGCCGCGGGGGTCGCGCTGGTGCCCACGGTGATGCAGACCGACAAGTTCCCCGGGTTCGCCGCCCAGGGCCGCGAGAAGTTCCCGGCGTACGCCGCCACCATGGACCAGCTGCACGCCCGCCGCCGCGAGGTGCTGATGTCGGCGCACGAGGCCGGTGTCCCGCTCTACGTCGGCAGCGACGGCGGTGGCGCCCAGCGCCACGGCCACCTCGCCGGCGAGGTGCTGGCGATGGCGCAGCTGGGGATGCCGGCCGCCGACGTGCTCGCCGCCGCGTCGTGGAAGGCGCGCGAGTGGCTGGGCTTCGACGGGCTGGTGGAGGGAGCCGGCGCCGACTTCGTGGTCTACGACCGGGACCCGGCCCAGGACCTGACGGCGCTGTGGGAGCCCGTCTGCGTGGTGCTGCGGGGGCGCGTGGTCGCCTGAGGGGCAGGCGATTTCTCCCGGCCCCCTCGGGTCTGGCATCATTCCACGCTGAGTCCCGCGCGTGCGGCCCCTCTCAACCGGACGCGTGGAGCCCATCGAGGAATCGTGTCCCGGTCCCCACCTGGAGCCCCGGTCCTCACCACACACGACATCAAGGAGACACCACAACCGTGGCCGTCAAGATCCGTTTGAAGCGCCTGGGCAAGGTCCGGGTGCCGCAGTACCGCATCGTCGTCGTCGACTCGCGCAAGAAGCGCGACGGTCGCGTGATCGAGGAGATCGGCAAGTACCACCCCAAGGAGGACCCGTCGTACATCGACGTCGTCTCCGACCGGGCGCAGTACTGGCTCTCCGTCGGCGCGCAGCCCAGCGACGCGGTCGCCGCGATCCTCAAGATCACCGGTGACTTCCAGAAGTACCACGGCCTCCCGGGCGCCGAGGGCACGCTGAAGACCGCTGACGCCAAGCGCGACAAGCTCGACATCTTCAACGAGGCCCTCAAGGAGGCGCACGGCTCGTCCGGCGCCGCCGCGACGACCAAGAAGTCGGCCGCCAAGAAGAGCGACGCCAAGGCCGAGGCCAAGGCGGAGACCAAGGCCGAGGAGCCTGCTCCCGTCACCGCCGGCATGTCGCCGGAGGGTGCTGAGGACGAGGGCGCGGCCATCGAGGCCGCCGAGTCGAAGGCCGACAGCGAGCCCGGCACCGCCGACGCTGACAAGTTGGCCGACAAGGTCGCTGACGAGACCGGGGCCTGAGTCCCGTGCTCGCGGAGGCGCTGGAGCACCTGGTGCGCGGCATCGTCGACAACCCTGACGACGTCAGCGTGCGCGACAAGGAGCTGCGCCGAGGTTCGGTGCTCGAGGTCCGGGTCCACCCCGACGACCTCGGCAAGGTGATCGGCCGGGGCGGTCGGACCGCCTCGGCGTTCCGCACCGTCGTCGGTGCGCTCGCCGGTCGCGGTGGGGCGCGCGTCGACTTCGTCGACGTCGACCGCCGGCACTGATCCAGCACCGAGCCAGCACCAGACACACACACCGACCCGCCCGGGACACTCGGGCGGGTCGGTGTCATTTCGACAGGAGACAGCGGTGGAGACCATCGACGTGGTCGTGGGCAGGATCGGCAAGCCGCACGGGCTGCGCGGCGAGGTGACCATCGACGTGCGCACCGACGAGCCGGGCCTGCGCTTCGCCGACGGCGCGGTGCTCGAGGTCGAGGCGCCGCGCGGCTCGGCCGTGACGTGGCGGACCCTGCAGGTGGCGCGCACCCGCTGGCACCAGGGGGTGCTGCTGGTGACCTTCGAGGAGCTCGCCGACCGCAACGGCGCCGAGGCCGCGCGCGGGATCGTGCTGCACGCGCAGCTGCCCGCCGACGCGACGCCGGAGGACCCCGAGGAGTTCTACGACCACCAGCTCGTCGGTCTCGCCGTCGTCGACACCGACGGCGTCGCGCTCGGCACGATCACCTCGGTGGTGCACGGCGCGCAGGACCTGCTGGGCGTCAAGGCGCTGGACGGCCGCGACACCCTGGTGCCCTTCGTCGCGGCCCTGGTGCCCGAGGTCGACCTGGCGGCCGGGCGGGTCGTGGTGGCCGACCGCCCCGGCCTCGTCTCGCCGCTGCCCGACGACGACTGAGCCGGCGAGGACGAGCACCGTGCGCCTGGACTACCTGACGATCTTCCCCGACTACCTCGCCCCCCTCGGGCTCTCGCTGCCCGGTAAGGCGGCCGCCAAGGGCCTGGTCGAGCTGCACGTGCACGACCTGCGGGGCTGGACCCACGACCGGCACCGCACCGTCGACGACACGCCGTACGGCGGCGGCGCCGGCATGGTGATGCGGCCCGAGCCGTGGGGCGAGGCGCTCGACGAGCTGCTGGGCGGCCCCGGTGGCCTCGGGGCGCCCGGCTCGGCAGCGACCGTGGTGGTGCCCAGCCCCGCCGGGCGGCCGTTGACCCAGGCGCTGGCCCGCGAGCTGGCCACCCGGCCCCGCCTGGTCTTCGCCTGCGGGCGCTACGAGGGCATCGACCAGCGCGTGCTCGACCACGCCCGGGGGCGAGACGACGTCGCGGAGGTCGTCGAGGTCTCGCTGGGCGACTACGTGCTCAACGGCGGCGAGGTCGCCGCCCTGGCGGTCACCGAGGCCGTGGTGCGGCTGCTGCCCGGGTTCATGGGCAACGCCGCCTCCCTGGAGGAGGAGTCCCACGAGCAGGGGCTCCTGGAGTACCCCGTCTACACCAAGCCCGCCTCGTGGCGCGGCCACGACGTGCCCCCGGTGCTGCTCAGCGGCAACCACGCCGCGATCGCCGCCTGGCGCCACGCGCAGTCGCTCGAGCGCACCGCCGAGCGGCGCCCGGACCTGCTGCACGCCAGCCACGTGGCGGGGGAGTGGGAGGTCGTGCCCGCGGCACCCGGCGACACCGCCGAGCTGCACGTGCTCACGCTCGCCTGCTGGGTCGGCGAGGCGCTGGTCAACGACGACCTCACGATCCCGCCGCTGCACGAGTCGGTCGCCGACACCGCGGCCTCGCTGGCGCAGTGGGACACCTACGTCGTGCGGGTCGGTGGACGCCTCGTGGGCTCGGTGCGAGGCCGGCTCGAGGACACCACGTGGGAGATCGGCCGGCTGATGGTCGCCCCCGACCTGCAGGGCCGCGGCCTGGGCCGGGTGCTGCTCGAGCACGCCGAGCGGGCCGCCCCGCCCGCGGCGGCGGCGTACCGACTGGTGACGGGGAAGGGCAGCCAGGCCAACCTGCGCCGCTACCAGCGCGCGGGCTACCGGGTGCGCGAGGTGCTCGACGGGCCGTCGGGGCCCGCGGTGCTGACCAAGCAGCGACGCCGGAGCGGCCGCGGCTGATTGTGGCCCGCACGGGCGGCTGTGGCAGACTTCGTCGCTGGTCCTGCCGGACCGGAGGGCAGCCCCGAGGAACGCACGGGGGGCCCGCGTCGGACGCCTGCCACAGAGGGCGGCCCACGCCACCGGAGCACACGGCGGGCCGCGACAATTCCTGCACCACCTGATACCGCGGCTGGTCTGTGGCACCCGCGAGGAGACACCATGAGCAACAACCTGGTCGCCCAGATCGGCAACGACGTCAAGCGCGACGACAACCCCCACTTCCGCGCCGGTGACACCGTCAAGGTGCACGTGAAGGTCATCGAGGGCTCGCGCTCGCGCGTGCAGATCTTCCAGGGCGTCGTCATCCGCGTGCAGGGCTCCGGCGTCGGCCGCACCTTCACCGTCCGCAAGGTCTCCTTCGGCGTCGGCGTCGAGCGCACCTTCCCGCTGCACTCCCCGATCTTCGAGACCATCGAGGTCGTGACCCGCGGCGACGTGCGCCGCGCCAAGCTGTACTACCTGCGCAACCTGCGCGGCAAGGCCGCCAAGATCAAGGAGCGTCGCGACTCCTGATCGGCGACTCCTTCTCTACACTCGCCGCGTGAGCAGCGACGACCACGACCCCGCAGGCCCGACGAACGAGGCCGGCGGGGTCGTGCCGTCCCCGGCCCAACGCGTCGCGGCCGCCCGCGACAAGAGCCGGCGGGGCCTGCCGGTGTGGCAGGAGTCCCTGCTCCTGCTCGCGCTCGCGGTGGTGCTCGCGGTGCTGCTCAAGTCGTTCGTGGTGCAGGCCTTCTACATCCCCTCCGAGTCCATGGAGCCCGGACTCGTCGAGGACGACCGCATCCTGGTCGAGAAGTGGTCGGGCTGGTTCGGGGGCGAGGTCGAGCGCGGCGACGTCGTGGTCTTCGAGGACCCGGGCGGCTGGCTGACCCGTGGCGAGGTCGACGAGCCGACCAACCCGGTCGCCGGCGCCCTGGCCGCCATCGGCCTGCTGCCCGACACCGGCTTCCTGGTCAAGCGCGTCGTGGGGGTCGAGGGCGACACCATCGTGTGCTGCGACGCCCAGAAGCGGCTCGTGGTCAACGGGGTCGCGCTCGAGGAGGACGACTACGTGCTCGAGGACCGCCGGGTGCGCGGCTGCCGCGGCCCGATGACCGGCAACTGCGCCTGGGAGGCCGGGCCCGTGCCGGAGGGGTCGATCTTCGTCATGGGCGACAACCGTGGCCGGTCCGCGGACTCCACGGTGCACATGTGCCTCGAGGACGAGACCGAGTGCGTGCCCGGCGACGAGTACGTGCCCACCGACCTGGTCGTCGGCGAGGTCTGGCTGCTGCTGTGGCCCACCGACCGCTTCGGCGGCCTCGAGGACACCGACGCGTTCGACGACGTGCCGGACGCCTCCTAGGCGGGATCGACGATGTCGTTGCTGCCGAAGGGTTCCACGGTCCGTCGCGACGCCGGGCTCTACGGCTACGAGCGCGCCCTGCGCCGCCACGGCCTCGAGTCCGTGGCCGGGGTCGACGAGGCCGGCCGGGGCGCCTGCGCGGGGCCGCTGGTGGCCGGCGCCTGCATCCTGCCGCCGGGGCGCAGCGGCGTGGTGCCCGGCCTGGCCGACTCCAAGCTGTTGACCGAGAAGGCCCGTGAGCGCTGCTACGACCAGGTCGTGCGGCGAGCCGTCGCCTGGTCGGTGGTGGTGCTCTCGCACGAGGAGTGCGACCGGCTCGGCATGCACGTGGCCAACATCGAGGCGCTGCGGCGGGCCGTGGCGCTGCTCGACGTGCCGGCCGACTACGTGCTCACCGACGGCTTCCCCGTCGACGGGCTCGGGGTGCCGGGGCTCGCGGTCTGGAAGGGCGACCGGGTCGCCGCCTGCATCTCGGCCGCCTCGGTGCTGGCGAAGGTGACCCGCGACCGCCTGATGCGCGAGCTCGACCGCGAGTGGCCGGCGTACGACTTCGGGACCCACAAGGGCTACATCACCGACACCCACACCCGGGCGCTGGAGCAGCACGGGCCCTCGCCGGTGCACCGGATGCGCTTCGTCAACGTGCGCCGCGCGGCCGGGCTGCCGTCGTAGGCCGCTCGTAGCTCAGAGCGCCTGGGGCATCCCGAACCAGGTGCGCACGCCGGGGGAGTGCAGCACCGAGGCGGGGGCGGCGGTGGCCACGCCCGGCAGGCCGGCGGCGGTGACCAGCTCGTCGTGCAGCTCGCGCACCGTGGCGCGGTGCAGCGGCCAGGGGCCGTGGGTGTTGGGCACCCACAGGGTGCGCCCGAGCACGGAGGTGTGCAGCCCGAAGCGGGCGGTGAGGAAGAGCTCGAGCGGGCCGGGCTCGACCGGCTCCCCGACCTCGACGTCGATGACGCTGCGGGGCCGGGCGCCGGTGCGGCGGCGCATCTCGTAGCGCCAGCCGCCGGTGACCTGCGCGGCCGTCATCCGCGCCCACTTGTAGGGCACGCCGAAGCCGGTGTTGGCGCCGGCGACCACGGCCAGGCGGTCGGCGTCGAGGGAGCGGAAGACCACGCCGCGGCGACCCCGGTCGTCGGTCGAGTAGAGCCGCACGTTGGTCTCGAGGAACGTCCCCAGCCAGGGGACGGGTCGACCCGACCCCACGCCCGCGTCGACCATCCGGAACGGGATCAGCCCGACCCAGGCGGCGCCGTCGTACAGGTCGGGGCGCACCCCGCGCGGCAGCAACGGCGCCACCAGGGCGGGGTCGACGGGCCAGTGCAGGAACGTGATGTCGCGCCAGCACTGGTCCATGATCGCGCGGCCGGCCAAGGGTGGGCCCTGGCCCGGGGGAGTCGTGCTCGCGGTGGGTGGCACGCGTCTACGATGCCAGTGCCCACCTCACCGCGGGGGTGGGCGATCAGGTCCGCCGGTCGAGTGAGGAGCACGTGTGAGCGCCGAGGAGCTCGAGCAGTACGAGGCCGAGATGGAGCTGACCCTCTACCGCGAGTACCGCGACGTCGTGGGGATCTTCAAGTACGTCGTGGAGACCGATCGTCGCTTCTACCTGTGCAACCAGGTCGACGTGAAGGCCCGCACCGAGCAGGGCGACGTCTTCTTCGAGGTCTCCATGAGCGATGCCTGGGTGTGGGACATGTACCGTCCCGCCCGCTTCGCCAAGAACGTCAAGGTGCTGACCTTCAAGGACGTCAACGTCGAGGAGCTGCAGTCCTCCGACGTCGAGCCGCCCAAGTCCTGAGCGCGCCTGCGGGGGCCGAGCGTGCACGATGACTAGTCCTTCTGGGCCATCTGCCCCAGTGCTGCCCCCGGCGGCGGTCGCGGCTCCCTAGGCTCGGGAACGGGAGTCCGTGTCGAAGGCGGGGTGGGAGCATGGCTGGAGGGTCTCGGCGCGCGCCCGGGCGTGAGCGTGGTGCGGCCGCGGTCGAGTTCGCCCTCGTGGTGCCGCTGCTCATCACGTTGCTGTTCGGGATCATCAGCTTCGGGTTCATGCTCAGCTTCCGCCAGTCCATCAGCCAGGCGGCCGCCGAGGGCGCGCGCGCCGCAGTGGTGGCCCCCGCCGGCGCCGACCGGGAGACCATCGCGACCGATGCGATCGAGGACGCCATGGGAGTGGCCTGCGGCAGCGCCTACCTGACCTGCTCGTTCCCACCGGTCGCTGGTTGCAGCAGCTGTCTCGCGGTGGAGGTGTCCTACGACTATGCCGGTGATCCGAGCAAGCCCGAGCTCGTCTTCGGGTTCGCCCTGCCGGACACCCTGAGCTACACGGCCACGGCGACGGTGAGCTGAGCGGTGGCACGCAGAGGCCTCAGCGACCGAGGTGACCGAGGTGCGGTGGCACTGGTGGCAGCGGCCGCCTCGCTGCTCCTGGTGACGGTGGCCGCCTTCGCCGTCGACCTGGGGATGCAGCGTGTCGTGCGTGCCGACATGCAGGCGCTGGCTGACGTCGTGGCCCTCGATGCCGCCCGACTGCTGGACGGCAGCAGCACCGCTGGTCAGGTCCGTGCCGGGCCACCCTCGCTCGACTCGGTGGTGGCTGGCAGCGTCGCTCGCAACGGCACCACGCTCGGCGACGTCGAGCAGGTCGAGGCGACGCTCGTCTTCGTCGAGACCGATGCCCGGGGTGCCCTGGTGCCGCGGCGCGGTGCCGGTGGCGCGCTGCTCGAGGTGCCCGACGGACAGGTCCCCGACGGAGTGTTCGTCGAGGCCGCTGGTGAGGTCGACTTCGCCTTCCGGCCTGGCTCGGGAGCAGCGCAGCGCAGCGCCCTGTCGGCCTCGACCTCGTTCGCCTGCTACAAGCTGGGGTCCTGGGCCGCCGCGCTCGACACCTCGGACTCGGTCCTGCTCAATCCCCTCCTGCAGAAGCTGGCCGAGCAGGGGGGAGGCTTCACGAACGGGGGAGCCGTCCGCGTGCTCGACTACCGCGCCCTCGCGTCCGGCTCGGTCGATCTCGACGACCTGGCCGTGGAGCTGGGTGCCGGCTCCGTCGACCAGCTCGCGACGTCGACGGTGTCGCTGCACAGCCTGTACGCCGCCATCGAGGCCCTGGCGACGCCCACCAACGCCACGACCGTGTCGGTGCTGGGCGTCCTGGCGGCCAACGCGAAGTCCTCGGCGATGGTGCAGATGGGCCGTCTGCTGTCCGCCGAGACGGGTGCTGGCTCCCTCGCCGAGGCACGCGCCAACGTCTTGGACCTGGTCGGTGGCTCGCTCTCGCTGCTCAACGGGACCAACGTGGCGAACGTGTACCTGGCCTCGACGCTGCCGGGACTGAGCAACGTCAACTTCGCTGCCACGCTGCTGCAGGGGCCGCGCCAGTACTGCGGCGCACCCGGGACCGGGGCCACGATCGGTGTCGCCTCCGACACCGAGCAGCTCAACGTCCACATCGACGGGACGCTGGCGCCCACGGACCTCGACTTCTCGATGCCGTCGTTGCCGTTCCTGGGGTCGATCACCTCGTCGACGATCACCGCGCAGAACCACGTGTCGATCGACGTCTCGGTCGCCGGCACCAGCTCCTCGTTGCGGTCCATCAGCTGTGACAGCCCTGACGGTGTCGTCCTCGACGTCGAGAACGGGCTGGCGACGGTCACGCTCACCACCCCCCTGCGAGCAGAGGTGAAGGGAGAGCTCAAGAACGTGCTCCCGGGCTTGCTGCCGGGCAGCCTCTTGGACAGCCGGGCCGTCATCAGGCTCAACGCCGCCGTGACCGTCGTCGCGACGGTGGGTGCGAACGGGGTGTCGTCGTTGTCGATCACGGTGCCGCCGCAGCAGTTCGACACGCCGTACCCGACGGGCAGCGGCGGGGTGTCGATCCTGTCCACGTCGAAGAGCCACGCCAGCATCTCCGCGAACGTCGAGCTCCTCGGGGGGCTGCTCGGAGTCGGGATCAACCTGGATGCGGGTCGTCAGGCCGCGCTCATCGACGCGATCGTCGCCTCGGGCTTGACGTCCTTGTTCGACGCCGACGACGCCGGGAGTCTCACCAACACGGTCTTCGCCCCGATCCTGGCTCTCGTCGGTGCGAGGATCGCGGGCTCCGACGCGATCCTCGACAGCTCTCCAGAGCTGAGCTGCGCTTCTCCGCGGCTGGTCGGCTGACCACTTCCGGTCCACAGGTCAGGGCCGGCTCAGGTGTGTCCACAGCCCGCAGCGTCCGCTCTCCTCCCACCGCCGAGTGGTCGCACGCTGGGCGCAGGAGGTCGGAGATGACAGCGACAGCAGCGAGCCGGCAGGCCCTCGGGGCGTACGGCGAGACGGTGGCGGCGCGCCACCTGGTGGAGCAGGGGATGACCCTGCTCGAACGGAACTGGCGGTGCCCGGTGGGCGAGGTCGACCTGGTGCTGCGCGAGGGCCACGTGCTCGTCGTGGGCGAGGTGAAGACCAGGGCCGGTGAGGTGGGCGGCTCGCCGCACGAGGCGATCACCCCCGCCAAGCTGGAGCGCCTCCAGCGCCTGGGGGAGCAGTGGCAGGTCTCCCACGGCCCCCGGCTGCCCGAGGTGCGGGTCGACCTGGTGGCGGTGCGCCTGGCGGCCCGGGGCGCCGCCGAGGTCGAGCACGTGCGGGGGCTGGTCTGATGCCGTTCGCGACCGCCTGCACCGTCTCCCTGCACGGCGCGGTGGGCCACCTCATCCACGTGCAGGCCGACGTCTCGCCGGGCCAGGTCGGCACCACCCTGGTGGGCCGCCCCGACATCGCCATCAGCGAGGCCCGCGACCGGGTGCGGATGGCCATCATCAACTCCGGGCTCGGCTGGCCGGCCACCAAGCGCATCACGATCCTGCTCTCGCCCGCCGACCTGCGCAAGCGTGGCACCCACTTCGACCTGGCCATGGCCCTGTCGGTGCTGGCCGCCGACGCGGTGATCACCGAGCAGGCCCTCCACGGGTGCCTCTTCATCGGCGAGCTCACCCTCGACGGCGGCCTGCGCCCGGTCACCGGCGTGCTGCCCATGGTGCTCGCTGCCCGCGAGGCGGGGGTGCGCACCGTCTTCGTGCCCGAGCCGCAGGCCGCCGAGGCGGCCATGGTGCCCGGCACCACCGTCTTCGGCATGCGCTCGCTGCGCCAGGTGGTCGCCCAGCTCAAGGGCGACGAGGTGCCCGACGCCCCGCCCGTGGCGTCGTCCACGGGGGCCAGCCTGCTGTCCTGGCGCGGCTCCGACCGCCACGACGAGGTCGACATGTCCGACCTGATCGGCATGGCCGACGCCAGGTACGCCGCCGAGGTCGCCGCCGCCGGCGGCCACCACCTGCTGCTGCAGGGCCCGAAGGGCTCCGGCAAGACCACGCTGGCCGAGCGGATCCCCACGATCCTGCCCGACCTCGACGCCGAGGAGTCGCTCGAGCTGACCGCGATCCACTCGCTGGCCGGGGTGCTCGACCCCAGCCGCGGCATGCTGCGACGCCCGCCCTACGCCGCCCCGCACCACGACGCGAGCAAGGCCTCCATCGTCGGCGGTGGCAGCGGGCAGGTCCGGCCCGGCGAGCTCAGCCGCTCGCACTGCGGGGTCCTGCTCCTCGACGAGTTCCCGCTCTTCCGCGCCGACGTGATCGAGGCGCTGCGCGAGCCGCTCGAGAACGGCGAGATCACCGTCGCCCGGGCCGAGGAGCTCGTGACCCTGCCCGCCCGCGGCATGGTGGTGCTCGCCGCCAACCCCTGCCCGTGCGGCGAGTTCCGCGCCCACGCCGGGGCCAACCGGTGCTCGTGCCGCGACACCGTGCGCCGCGACTACCGGCGCAAGGTCACCGGCCCGGTCACCGACCGCATCGACATCACCCGCCAGGTCGACCCGGTGCGGCCCCACGAGCGCCGCGACCCCCTCGCGGTGCGCGAGACCTCCGCCGACGTACGGGTGCGCGTCACGGCGGCCCGGCGGCGCCAGGCGGAGCGCTACCGCGGCTGCACCTGGCGGCTGAACTCCCAGGTGCCGGGAGCGGCGCTGCGCGAGCGCTGGCCGCTGGCGGAGGACGGCCAGGCCATGCTCGACAAGGCGCTCTACGACGCCGAGGTCACCAGCCGCGGGGCCGTCAGGGTGCACCGGCTGGCCTGGAGCGTGCTCGACCTGCTGCCCGGCGCCGACCCCGAGCGCCGCCCGGGTGCCGCCGAGGCCGAGACCGCCCTGCGGCTGCGCTCCGGCCACCCGCTGATGCTCAGCGCGCTCGAGCGGGGCGCGTGATGGCGCCCTGGCAGGACGACCGGCTCGCCCGGGTGGCGCTCTCGCGGATCGTCGAGCCGGGCGACCCGCGCCTGCTGGCGAGCGTGGGCAGCATCGGGCCGGTCGAGACGCTGCAGCAGCTGGCTCGCAGCGCTCCCGACCTCGCCGACCTCCAGGCCGAGACCCAGGCCCGCAGCCAGGGGCTCGACCCCGAGCGCATCCTGGCGCTCGCCGCCCGGCAGGGCATCCGCTTCGTCACCCCGGCCGACGCCGAGTGGCCCGCGCAGCTGGGCGACCTCGAGCAGCCGCGCGTGCAGGGGCGCGGGGGAGTGCCCGTGGGGCTGTGGGTGCGCGGGCCGCAACGGCTCGACACGCTCGGCGGCTCGGTCGCGGTGGTCGGCGCGCGCACCGCGACCGGGTACGGCGCCTCGGTCGCCGGTGACGTCGCCGCCGCGGTCGCGAGCGCCGGACGTCCCGTCGTCTCGGGGGCGGCCTTCGGCATCGACCAGGCCGCCCACCGCGGGGCGCTCGGCACCGACGGCTCGACGGTCGCGGTGCTGGCCTGCGGCGCCGACCGGATCTACCCCGAGGCGCACCGCGACCTCATCGAGCACCTCGCCACCCACCACGCCGTCGTCTCGGAGTCGCCGCCCGGCTGGTCGCCGATGCGGGTGCGGTTCCTGAGCCGCAACCGGCTGATCGCGGCCCTGACGACCGGCACCGTGGTCGTCGAGGCCGCGCTGCGCAGCGGTGCGCTCAACACCGCCAACTGGGCGCAGCAGCTCAACCGTCCGGTCATGGGCGTGCCCGGTCCCGTCACGTCGGCGCAGTCGCAGGGCGTGCACCAGCTCGTGCGGGCCGGGGCGGCCGGCCTGGTCACCACCGGGCCCGAGGTGCTCGAGATGGTCGCCGAGTCGGGGCAGTACCTGCTGGAGATCCCGCGGGGGCCCGAGACGCTGCGCGACCGGCTCGACCCGGTCGACCGGCAGGTGCTCGACGCGGTGCCCGTCTCGCGGGGCGTCGCCAGCGTCTCGATCGCGCGCACCGCCGGCGTGGGCCCGGGCACCACCGACGCGGTCCTGGTGCGGCTGCAGGAGGCCGGGCTGGTGCGCAGCGACGGCAACGGCTGGCGGCTCGCCGGGCTGGCTCTGCCGTGAGCCCCCGGCGGGTTCCTAGACTCCGGACATGGCCGACGACGCGCAGCAGGAGGCGGACGCGCTGCCCGAGGCCTTCGTCCGGGTCCTCGGCGACTACGAGCGCCACCTCGCGGTCGAGCGCGACCTGACCCCGCACTCCGTGCGCGCCTACCTCACCGACGTCGCCGGGCTGCTCGAGCACGCCCGGCGGCTCGGGCTCGACGACGTGGCCCGGCTCGACCTGCGCACCCTGCGCAGCTGGCTGGCCCAGCAGCAGAGCCTGGGCCGCTCGCGCACCACGATCGCCCGCCGCGCCACCGCCGCCCGTGTCTTCACCGCCTGGCTGGCGCGCACCGGCCGCGCCGAGCACGACGCCGGCGCCAGCCTGGCCAGCCCCAAGGCGCACCGCACGCTGCCGCCGGTCCTGCGCCGCGACGAGGCCGACGACCTGATCCGCACGGCCACCGCGCTCGCCGACGACGGCAGCCCGGTGGGGCTGCGCGACGTGGCGATGCTCGAGCTGCTCTACGCCACCGGCATCCGCGTCGGCGAGCTGGTCGGGCTCGACGTCGACGACGTCGACCGCGAGCGCAACGTGGTGCGGGTCCTGGGCAAGGGCCGCAAGGAGCGCAGCGTCCCGTTCGGACGGCCGGCCGCCCACGCGCTCGACTTCTGGACCCGCCACGGCCGCCCCCTGCTGGCGGTCGACGGCTCTGGGCCCGCGCTCTTCCTCGGTGCCAGGGGAGGGCGCATCGACCAGCGCGCGGTGCGCACCCTGGTGCACCGGCGCATCGCCGAGGTACCCGGCGCCCCCGACATCGGCCCCCACGGGCTGCGGCACACCGCGGCCACCCACCTGCTCGAGGGCGGCGCCGACCTGCGCTCGGTGCAGGAGCTGCTGGGCCACGCCTCGCTGGCCACCACCCAGCTCTACACGCACGTCACCACCGACCGGCTGCGCGCCGCGTACCGCCAGGCCCACCCGCGCGCCTGACCGACCCGGCGCTACTTCCCGCCGAGCCGGCTCGCGGTCACCCGAGCGCAGCGAGGTGGTCGAGGACCGCTCGGTACGGCGTGTCGACGGGAGTCGGCGCGGGGGAGGTGCTCCAGAGGGGGAGCAGGCGGACCGGGCCGAGGCCGACCAGGCGCAGGGGGTCGAGGTAGGTGTCGCCCGCCGGGCCGCTCTCGATCCAGCCCCAGTGCAGGCAGGCGCGTGGGGCACAGTGCGACGGCGCCACCTCCAGGCGGCCGACGACCTCACCGGCGGCCACCGGCTCACCCACCGCGAGGTCGCCCGCCACCGGCTCGTACGTCGTGCGCGTGGGCCCGTGGGCGACCACGACGACGCCGCGGCCCGCGATGCGCCCGGCGAAGGAGACCTGGCCCGCGAGGGCCGCGCGCACCGGCTGGCCGGGCCGGCCCAGGAGGTCGACGCCACGGTGCCCGGGGCCGTAGGGGGAGGACGGGGCGTCGAAGCCGGCGACCACCTCGGGCTCGGGGCGCAGCGGCCAGCTGCCCACCGGGTCCGGCTCGGCGGTGGGGCCCATGGCGGACATCAGGGTGGTGAGGAGGGCGGTGAGCAGGGTGGCGGCGGAGGAGGAGGGCACCCCGCCAGGCTGGGGCCGCGGACCGCCGGCGTCGCGGCCCCGCGGCCCCCGTGGGGACGGCGCAGCAGGGGACCCGCGCTGTGCACACGAGGCGGCCCGCGACGGATTCGCTGGCGGGGCCCGGGCTGGCGTACGCTGGCGGACGCAATCCTCAGGGATTGACTTCGCACGTCCGCAGACCGCGACACGCCTCCGCGAGGAGGGGTGGCCACCCGTGGGCGACGATCCTCGGTCCCGGACCGACAGGCGCGAGCCTGGAGAGCCGGGTCGGGTCGCGCGCAGACGTCAGGGCGACCGGCACCCGCCGGGCGCATCGAACCGTAAACCACCACCGGAGCACGACACCGGTGCGTCCTGGCCGCAAGGCACCAAGGACGCCACCAGCGGTGCCGGCTCAGCACAGGAGATCACCACCATGGCAGTCGTGACCATGCGCCAGCTCCTCGAGAGCGGCGTCCACTTCGGGCACCAGACCCGTCGCTGGAACCCCAAGATGAAGCGCTTCATCATGACCGAGCGCAACGGCATCTACATCATCGACCTGCAGCAGTCGCTGAGCTACATCGACCGCTCCTACGCCTTCATCAAGGAGACCGTCGCCAAGGGCGGCACCGTGATGTTCGTGGGCACCAAGAAGCAGGCCCAGGAGGCGATCGCCGAGCAGGCGACCCGCGTCGGGATGCCCTACGTCAACCAGCGCTGGCTGGGCGGCATGCTCACCAACTTCCAGACCGTGCACCAGCGGATCAACCGCCTCAAGGAGCTCGACGAGGTCGACTTCGACGCCGTCGCCGGCTCGGGTCGCACCAAGAAGGAGCTCCTGCAGATGAAGCGGGAGCGCGACAAGCTCGACCGGACCCTGGGCGGCATCCGCGAGATGGGCCGCGTGCCCTCCGCCGTGTGGATCGTCGACACCAAGAAGGAGCACCTCGCCGTCGAGGAGGCCCGCAAGCTCCGGATCCCGATCATCGGCATCCTGGACACCAACTGCGACCCCGACGAGGTCGACTTCCCGATCCCGGGCAACGACGACGCGATCCGTGCGGTCGGCCTGCTGACCCGCGTCATCGCCGACGCCGTGGCCGAGGGCCTCATCGCCCGTGGCGGTGGCAAGAGCGAGGGTGCCGCTTCGGGCACCACCGACGAGCCGCTGGCCGAGTGGGAGCGCGAGCTGCTCGCCGGTGAGGCCGAGAAGGCCGCCGAGAGCGCCACCAAGGCCGACGACACCGCGGCCTCCGAGGCCACCGGCGCGTCGTCCGAGGCCGCCGCCTCCGACGAGGCCGCCGCCGAGGCGACCGACGCCCCCGTGGCTCCCGAGGCCCCCGAGGACGAGTCCGCCAAGGACGAGACCAAGGACGAGGCCAAGGCCTGACCTCTCCGTGCTGACCGCCGTCCGCGGGCCCTCCGGGGCTCGCGGACGGCGGCACGCCGGGGATCTCCCCGCTACTCCACCACTTTCTCTTCGAGGGACGGAACGTCAATGACGAACATCTCCGCGGCCGACGTCAAGAAGCTCCGCGAGCAGACCGGCGCCGGCATGATGGACTGCAAGAAGGCGCTGACCGAGGCCGACGGCGACCTGGACAAGGCCGTCGAGATCCTGCGGGTCAAGGGCGAGGCCAAGGCCGCCAAGCGCGGCGCCGAGCGCGAGGCCTCCTCGGGCCTGGTCGTCACCTCCGGCAACGCGCTGGTCGAGATGCGCTCCGAGACTGACTTCGTCGCCAAGAACGACGACTTCGTCGCGGCCGCCGAGAAGATCGCCGCCGCCGCTGACGCCGCCAAGGCCGGCGACACCGAGGCGCTCAGGGCCGTCGAGCTCGACGGCAAGACCGTCGGCGAGGTCGTCGAGCAGCTCGCCATCACCATCGGCGAGAAGATCGAGCTCGGTCGCGTGGCCTACTTCGACGGCCCCGTGGTGACCTACATGCACAAGCGTGCCGCCGACCTGCCGCCCGCCGTGGGCGTCCTGGTCGAGTACGACGGCTCCGACGAGGCCGCGCGCGGCGCCGCGATGCAGATCGCCGCGATGCGCCCGCAGTACCTCAGCCGCGACGAGGTCCCCGCCGACGTCGTCGAGTCGGAGCGCTCCATCGCCGAGCAGAAGTCGCGCGAGGAGGGCAAGCCCGAGCAGGCGATCGCCAAGATCACCGAGGGCCGGGTGAACGGCTTCTTCAAGGAGGTCGTGCTGCTCGAGCAGCCGTCGGTGACCGAGTCCAAGAAGAGCGTGGAGGCCGTCCTCAAGGAGGCCGGCACCACCCTCAAGCGCTTCGCCCGCTTCGAGGTCGGTGCCTGAGAGGCGCTGATCCGCTAGGTTGCACCTGACGCCAAGGAGGCCGGTCCGCTTGATCCCCCACCAGATGGATCAACGGGCCGGCCTTCGTGCTGTGCCCCCACCCCCACGAAGGGAACCCCGATGACCCAGCAGTACCAGCGTGTCCTTCTCAAGCTCTCCGGCGAGGTCTTCGGCGGCGGCAAGGTCGGTGTGGACCCCGACGTGGTCCAGAAGATCGCCAGCGACGTGGCCGAGGTCGCCCGCTCGGGCGTGCAGATCGCCGTCGTCACCGGTGGCGGCAACTTCTTCCGCGGCGCCGAGCTGCAGCAGCGCGGCATGGACCGCGTGCGCGCCGACTACATGGGGATGCTCGGCATCGTGATGAACTGCCTGGCCCTGCAGGACTTCCTCGAGAAGATGGGCGTCGAGACCCGCGTGCAGACCGCGATCACGATGGGCCAGGTCGCCGAGCCCTACGTGCCGCGCCGCGCGATCCGGCACATGGAGAAGGGGCGCGTGGTCATCTTCGGTGCCGGCATGGGCATGCCGTTCTTCTCCACCGACACCGTCGCGGTCCAGCGCGCCCTCGAGAGCCGCTGCGACGCGGTCTTCTTCGCCAAGAGCGGCGTCGACGGCGTCTACGACGCCGACCCGCGCAAGGACCCGAGCGCGACCAAGTTCGACACCATCACCTACGCCGAGGCCATCCAGCGCAACCTCGAGGTCGTCGACCAGACCGCCTTCACCCTGTGCGCGGAGAACAAGCTGCCGATGGTGGTCTTCGGCATGGAGCCCGAGGGCAACATCCCCCGTGTGCTCAAGGGTGAGAAGATCGGCACGCTGGTCAGCGCCGAGTGACCAGTCCCGCACAGCCCGACGTACGCGACGAACCCAGGAGCAGCCGTGATCAACGACATCCTCAACGAGGCCGACACCAAGATGAGCAAGTCGGTGGAGGCGACCCGCGAGGAGTTCGCTGCCATCCGTGCCGGGCGCGCCCACCCCTCGATGTTCTCCAAGATCGTCGTGGACTACTACGGCTCGCCGACGCCGCTGCAGCAGCTGGCCTCGTTCACCGCCCCCGAGGCGCGCGTCATCCTGATCGCGCCCTTCGACCAGAGCGCGATGAAGGCCATCGAGCGGGCCATCCGCGACTCCGACCTGGGCGTCAACCCCGCCGACGACGGCAAGGTCATCCGCTGCAACTTCCCCGAGCTGACCGAGGAGCGCCGCAAGGAGTACATCAAGGTCGCGCGCACCAAGGCCGAGGACGGCCGCGTCGCGGTGCGCAACCTGCGCCGCTCGGCCAAGCAGGGCCTGGAGAAGCTCGAGAAGGACGGCGAGGTCGGCAAGGACGACGTCACCGGCGCCGAGAAGAAGCTCGACGGGACCACGAAGAAGCACACCGACGCCATCGACGAGATGCTCAAGAACAAGGAAGCCGAGCTGCTGGAGGTCTGAGACCTCCCTGCTCCCGATGCCGATGACGAACCCCACCACGCCTCCGGGCGCGCCCGCCGCAGGCCCGCCCGTCAAGGACCACGGGCGCGCCGGTCGTGACCTGCGCGCCGCCTTCACCTCGGCCTTCCTGCTGATCGGGGCGATCCTGGCCTCGCTGCTGCTGTGGAAGACCGCCTTCATGGTGATCGTGGTCGCGGCGGTCGTCGTGGCCATCTGGGAGCTGGGCCGCGGGCTGGGCGCCAAGGACATCGACCTGCCCGAGGAGCCGCTGATGCTCGGCGGCGCGGTGATGGTCGTGGTCGCCTACGTCTTCGGCGCCGACGCCCTGGTGACGGCCACCGCCGTGACGGCCCTGGTCACGATGCTGTGGCTGCTGCGCCGCGGCATCGACGGCTACGTGCAGAACGCCACGGCCTCGCTGTTCACGCTGGTCTACGTGCCCTTCCTGGGCGCCTTCGTGGCGCTGCTGCTGCGTGAGGGCGGGCTCTACGGCGGCGGGTTCGAGAACGACGGGGTGCGCGGCATCATCGTCTTCATCGCCGTCACGGTGCTCTCCGACACCGGCGGGTACGCCGCCGGGGTGCTCTTCGGCAAGCACCCGATGGCCCCGGTGATCTCGCCCAAGAAGTCGTGGGAGGGCTTCGCCGGCTCGGTCGTCTTCAGCGTCGCGGCCGGCATCGTCGCGATGGTCTGGCTGCTCGACGGGCGCTGGTGGGTCGGCATCTTCCTGGGCCTCATCGTCGCGGTGATGGCCACCCTGGGCGACCTGTGCGAGTCGGTCGTCAAGCGCGACCTCGGCATCAAGGACATGAGCCAGGTCATCCCCGGCCACGGCGGGCTGATGGACCGGCTCGACTCGCTGCTGGCCACGATCGCCCCGGTCTGGCTGCTGCTGCACCACCTGGTCTTCCGGGCGTGAGCCTGCACCTGGTCCGCCACGGGCGGCCCCTGGTCGAGCCCGCCCTGCCCGCCGCGCGCTGGGAGCTCGACGCGGCCGGCTTCGACGACGTGTGGGCGCTGCGCGAGTCGGGCCGGCTGCCGCGGCGCGCCGTCTGGTTCTGCTCGCCGGAGCCGAAGGCGGTGGCCACCGCCCAGCTGCTCACCGAGGGCGAGGTCGGCGTCGTCGACGACCTGCGCGAGCACGAGCGCGGGGCCGGCTGGCTCGAGGACTTCGCCGGCACGGTCGAGCGGGCCTTCGCCGAGCCCGAGCAGGCGGCGTACGACGGGTGGGAGCCGTTGGCGCGCTGCCGCGAGCGGGTGGGGGCCGCGGTGCGCCGCATCGCCGACGTGCACCGCGACGAGGAGGTCGTGCTGGTGGGCCACGGCACGGCCTGGACCCTGGCGGTGGCCGAGCTGACCGGTCGCCCGCCCGACCTCGAGCGCTGGCGCGAGCTGGCGATGCCCGACGTGCTGGAGGTGCCCGTCGTGCCTGAGGGCCCCGGCGGCGACCGGGTGGGAGACTGAGCCCATGGTGACCACGGACGACCAGGCTGCGCCGGCGGCGGAGGACACCGCGTCGCGGCCCAGCTGGTGGCACCGCGACCACCCGGTCTTCACGCCGCTGGCCGGCTTCTTCGCCGGCCTGCTCTTCGTGCTGCTGGTGCCCTCGGTCTACGCCGGCGTGCTGAGCACGCTCGCCGACGACGAGACGACCTCGCGCCTGTTCCCCTTCGTGCTGGTCGCGCTGGCCGTGCCGGTGGGGCTGACGCTCGCGCCGCACACGCGCCGGTTCGGTCGCTACATGCTGCTGGGCGTGGTCTCCACCGCGGTGGTCGTGCTGGGGGTCGCCGCGCTGGTCGTGTGGTTCCTGGTCAGCCGCTCCTGAGCGAGCGCCACCTCCGAGACGTGTGAAGGCCGCCGCGGGCGGGTAGGCGGGTGTGACCGTCACCACACCGACGCACCGCCTACTCGGAGGCCACGATGTCGCGCAGCAGGAGACCCGCTCTCGTCGGGGAGATGTGTGCCGAGTTCGCCGGCACCATGATCCTCATCCTCTTCGGTGTGGGCGTCGTCGCCCAGGTCACGACCAGCCAGGACGGCGCGCTGGGCGACCACGACTCGATCGCGTGGGCGTGGGGGCTCGGCGTGACCCTCGGCGTCTACGTCGCCGCACGGCTGTCGGGGGCGCACCTCAACCCCGCCGTGACCCTGGCGCTCGCGGTCTTCAAGGGCTTCTCGTGGCGCAAGGTGCTGCCCTACACCCTCGCCCAGACACTGGGTGCGTTCGTGGCGGCGCTGGTCGTGCGGGTCTCCTACGCCGACCTCATCGCCGCCGTCGACCCCGAGCACACGATCGCCACCCAGGGCATCTTCTCGACCCTGCCCGGCAACGGGGCCGCCGACGTGAGCATCAGCAGCGCCTTCGTCGACCAGGTGGTGGGCACCGCCATCCTGGTCTTCCTCGTCCTCGCGCTCACCTCGGCCTGGAACAACCCGCCGATGGCCAACCTGGGGCCGTTCGTGATCGGGCTCGTGGTGGTGGCCATCGGGATGGCCTGGGGAGCGAACGCCGGCTACGCGATCAACCCGGCCCGCGACTTCGGCCCCCGCATCGCCTCGTTGATCACCGGCTACGGGGGAGCGATGCGCGACCAGAACGGCTACCTCTACTTCTGGCTGCCGATCGTCGCGCCGCTGGTCGGCGGCCTCGTCGGCGGTGCGCTCTTCAAGCTCCTCGTGGACGACCACCTCACCGACCCCGACGAGGAGCAGACTGAGCAGGTCACCCCCGACGGCGGCCGCGAGGCCGTCGGCGAGCCGATCCCGGAGCCCCAGGACCAGCACCAGCCCCAGGACCAGCACCAGCGCCAGGCGCAGCCCGCAGCCAGGTGAACACCAGCACCGACCCCGTACCGACCCCGCACCGACCCCGTACCGACCCCGTAGCGACGAGGAGAGACCCGTGACCGAGGCCCAGGACAAGATCCAGTACGTCGGCGCCGTCGACCAGGGCACCACGAGCACCCGCTTCATGATCTTCGACCACGCCGGCGAGGAGGTGGCGCGCCACCAGCTCGAGCACGAGCAGGTGATGCCGCAGGCCGGGTGGGTCGAGCACGACCCGGTGGAGATCTGGGAGCGCACCCGCTCGGTCATCCAGAAGGCGATGGGCAAGGCCGGCCTGCAGGCCGACGACCTCTGTGCGGTGGGGATCACCAACCAGCGCGAGACGACCGTGGTGTGGAACCGCAGGACCGGCAGGCCCTACTACAACGCGATCGTGTGGCAGGACACCCGCACCGACAAGATCGCCTCCAAGCTCGAGCGTGACGGCCACGGCGACCTGATCCGGCACCGCGCCGGGCTGCCGCCGGCCACCTACTTCGCCGGCGGCAAGATCCAGTGGATCCTCGAGAACGTCGACGGCGTGCGCGAGGCAGCCGAGGCGGGCGACGCGATCTTCGGCACCACCGACTCCTGGCTGATCTGGAACCTGACGGGCGGCACCGACGGCGGGGTGCACGTCACCGACGTCACCAACGCCAGCCGCACGATGCTGATGGACCTCGAGACCTGCGAGTGGGACGACGAGCTGCTGGGGCTCTTCGACATCCCGCGGCAGATGCTGCCCGAGATCCGCTCCTCCAGCGAGCCCGAGGGCTACGGCACCACCCGCCGCGACGGCCCCTTCGGCGGCGAGGTGGCGCTGACCGGCATCCTGGGCGACCAGCAGGCCGCCACGGTCGGTCAGGTCTGCTTCGAGCCGGGCGAGGCCAAGAACACCTACGGCACCGGCAACTTCATGCTGCTCAACACCGGCACCGAGCTGATCCGCTCCGAGCACGGGCTGCTGACCACCGTCTGCTACCGCTTCGGCAAGGAGGAGCCGGTCTACGCCCTCGAGGGCTCGATCGCGGTCACCGGCTCGGCGGTGCAGTGGCTGCGCGACCAGCTCGGCATCATCTCGGGTGCCTCGCAGAGCGAGTCGCTGGCCCGCCAGGTCGAGGACAACGGCGGGGTCTACTTCGTGCCCGCCTTCTCCGGGCTCTTCGCCCCGCACTGGCGCTCCGACGCCCGCGGCGCCATCGTCGGGCTCTCGCGCTACAACACCAACGCCCACGTCGCCCGGGCCACGCTCGAGGCGATCGCCTACCAGAGCTGCGACGTGGCCGCGGCCATGGAGCAGGACTCCGGCGTCAAGCTCGAGGTGCTCAAGGTCGACGGCGGCGTGACCGCGAACGAGCTGTGCATGCAGATCCAGGCCGACACGCTCGGCGTCGAGGTCAGCCGCCCGGTGCTCGCCGAGACCACCTGCCTCGGAGCGGCGTACGCCGCCGGGCTCGCGGTGGGGTTCTGGTCGGGCACCGACGAGCTGCGCACGAACTGGAACGAGGGCCGGCGCTGGTCGCCGCAGTGGAACGACGAGCAGCGCGCCGCGGGTCACGCGCAGTGGACCAAGGCCGTGCAGCGCACGCTCGACTGGGTCGACGTGGACTGACCTGCGTGGACTGACCCGCGTGGACTGACCCGCGTGGACCGACCCCGCGCTCGTCCGCCTTGACCCCTCACGGAGAGTAGGACCATGAGACCTGTCGCCCTGTCCCCGCAGCTGCGCACGTCGTCCCTGAGGGAGATGGCCGCCGAGGAGCTCGACGTCCTGGTCGTCGGGGGAGGCGTGGTCGGCAGCGGCGCCGCGCTCGACGCCGCCACCCGCGGCCTCAAGGTCGGGCTCGTCGAGGCCCGCGACTTCGCCTCGGGCACCTCCAGCCGCTCCAGCAAGCTCATCCACGGCGGGCTGCGCTACCTGGAGATGCTCGACTTCGCGCTGGTCGCCGAGGCGCTCAAGGAGCGCGGGCTGCTCATGCAGACCCTCGCACCGCACCTGGTGCGCCCCGTGGGCTTCCTCTACCCGTTGCAGCACCGGGGCTGGGAGCGGCTCTACGCCGGCTCCGGCGTCGCGCTGTACGACGCCCTGTCGCGGCTCTCGGGCCGCTCGGGGCTGCCGCTGCACAAGCACCTGACCCGCCGCGGCGCGCGCAGGCTGGTGCCGGCGCTGCGCAAGGACGCCCTGGTCGGGGCGCTGCACTACTACGACGCCCAGGTCGACGACGCCCGGCACACGATGTTCCTGGCCCGCACCGCGGCGGCCTACGGCGCCAAGGTGGCCTCCCGGGCCCGCGTGGTGGAGCTGCTGCGCGAGGGCGAGCGGGTCACCGGCGCGGTGGTCGACGACCTCGAGAGCGGCGAGACCCTCACCGTCCGCGCCCGCCAGGTCGTCAACGCCACCGGTGTGTGGACCGACGAGACGCAGTCGCTGGGCGGGCAGCGGGGGGCCTTCCGGGTGCGGGCCAGCAAGGGCGTGCACCTGGTGGTGCCCAAGGACCGCATCCGCTCCGAGACCGGGCTGATCCTGCGCACCGAGACCTCGGTGCTCTTCGTGATCCCGTGGGGGCGGCACTGGATCATCGGCACCACCGACACCGACTGGGAGCTCGACAAGGCCCACCCCGCGGCCAGCGAGGCCGACATCGACTACCTGCTCGACCACGTCAACGCGGTGCTCGAGACGCCGCTGACCCGCGACGACGTCGAGGGCGTCTACGCGGGGCTGCGCCCGCTGCTGGAGGGGGAGTCCGAGGCGACCTCGAAGCTCTCGCGCGAGCACGCGGTGGGCCACCCCGCGCCGGGCCTGGTCGTCATCGCCGGCGGCAAGTACACGACGTACCGGGTGATGGCCAAGGACGTCGTCGACGAGGCGGTCTACGGCCTGGAGCGCCACGAGGGCCGGCAGGTGCCGGCCTCGGTGACCGACCAGGTGCCGCTGCTGGGCGCCGAGGGCTACCAGGCGCTGTGGAACGCCCGGCACCGGCTGGCCGCGCAGTCGGGGCTGCACGAGGTGCGCATCGAGCACCTGCTGCAGCGCTACGGCTCGCTGGTCCACGAGCTGCTGGCGATGGTCGCCGAGGACCCCTCGCTGGGCGAGCCCCTGGCCGGGGCGTCGGACTACCTGCGCGTCGAGGCGGTCTACGCCGCCACCCACGAGGGCGCGCGGCACCTCGACGACATCCTGACCCGGCGCACCCGCATCTCGATCGAGACCTTCGACCGCGGCCTGGGGGTGGTCGAGGAGGTGGCCGGCCTGGTCAGCGAGCCGCTGGGCTGGAGCAAGGAGCAGGTCGACCTCGAGATCGAGCACTACCGGGCGCGGGTCGCGGCCGAGCGCGAGAGCCAGCAGCAGCCCGACGACGAGACCGCCGACGCGGCGCGCCTCGGGGCGCCCGACGTGGTGCCGCTGACCTGAGCGGCGCCGGGAGTTCGCCCGGGCGCCCGCGCGGGTGGGAGACTGGTCGTGCTATGCCCGACGACAACGCCGCCCCCGTGCCCGCCTCCGCCGCCGTCCCGCCCCGTGCCCCCGAGCCGGCCGAGGGCGTGAGCGCGCTCCCGCTGGTCTTCGAGGAGCCTCGTGGGCGCAAGAAGCCGCCGCGCCACCTGGCCGACCTGACCGCGCCCGAGCGCAAGCAGCTGCTCGAGGACAACGGCCTGCCGGGCTTCCGGGCCAAGCAGCTCTCCACGCACTACTTCAGCCGCCTGGTCGACGACCCCGAGCAGATGACCGACCTGCCGGCGGCCCAGCGCGCCGAGCTGGTCGGCACCCTGCTGCCGCACCTGATGACGCCGCTGCGCACCCTCGAGGCCGACAAGGGCACCACCCGCAAGACGCTGTGGAAGCTCTTCGACGGGGCGCTGGTCGAGTCGGTGCTGATGCGCTACCCCGGCCGCACCACGATGTGCGTCTCCAGCCAGGCCGGCTGCGGCATGGCCTGCCCCTTCTGCGCGACCGGCCAGGGCGGCCTGCAGCGCAACATGAGCACCGCCGAGATCGTCGAGCAGGTCGTCGCGGGCGCGCGCTCGCTCGACCGCGACGAGGTGCCCGGCGGCCGTGGGCGCGTCAACAACGTCGTCTTCATGGGCATGGGCGAGCCGCTGGCCAACTACAAGGCCGTCATCGGCGCGGTGCGCCGCCTCACCGACCCCTCGCCCGACGGGCTGGGCATGTCGGCGCGCGGCGTCACGGTCTCGACCGTCGGGCTCGTCCCGCGCATCCGCCAGCTCACCGAGGAGGGCATCCCGGTCACCCTCGCGCTGAGCCTGCACGCCCCTGACGACGAGCTGCGCAACGAGCTGGTGCCGATCAACACCCGCTCCTCGGTCGCCGAGACCGTCGAGGCGGCCTGGGACTACGCCCGGGTCACCCGGCGCCGGGTCTCGATCGAGTACGCCATGATGCGCGGCATCAACGACCAGGCCTGGCGCGCCGACCTGCTCGCCGACGTGCTGCGCGGCTACGGCGACTGGGGCTGGGTGCACGTCAACCTGATCCCGCTCAACCCCACCCCGGGCAGCAAGTGGACCGCCTCCGACCCCGCCGACGAGCGCGAGTTCGTGCGCCGGCTGGAGGCCAAGGGCATCCCCACCACCGTGCGCGACACCCGCGGCTCGGAGATCGACGGGGCCTGCGGCCAGCTCGCCGCCACCGACGTCTGACCCGGCCTGAACTTCGCGCCGACCCGGCCCGGATCTCGCGCTGACCGGGCCCGGATCGCCCCACCGGCGGCCGGGCCAGTTGGCGTGCTGTTCACCCGATCGTCCACCGCCACGCCCCGCGTGCTCGCCGCCCGCTGGCGCGCGGGGAGGAGCGTGTGCCCATGAGCCAGCCCCAGCCCGCGCCCGGCCGCGCCGCCGCGCCGCGCCGGGCCCGGCTCCGGGTGCTGGTGGTCGCCGAGTCCTTCGAGCCCGGCTCGGGCAGCGTGCCGCGGGTGCTGGCGCACCTGGCCGCGGAGGGGCACGAGGCCCTGCTGGTCACCCACGCCGGCCCCACGACGTACGCCGGCTTCCCGGTGCGCCGGGTCAGCAGCTGGCCCGCCGCGCCCAGGCTGCGGGGCACGATGCGGCGCTTCGGGCCCGACGTGGTGCACGTCGCCGGTCACGGCCGGCTGGGCCGCCGCGCTGTGCCGGTCGCCGCGAGCCTGGGGGTGCCGGTCGTGCTCGACGTGGGGCCGACCGGCCCCACGGGGGAGAGCGGCCCGCCGCCGCGGGTGCTCGAGCAGGTCGACCGGGTGCTCGCCGGGTCGGCGGCGGCGCTGCGCGACCTGCAGGCCCACGGTCTCGAACGGCTGGCGCTGTGGCCCTGCGGGGTCGACCTGACGGCCTTCCACCCCAGCCGCCGCAGCGAGTCGTGGCGTGGCTCGCTGGCCCCCGACGGCCAGCGGCTGGTGGGGCACGTGGGTCCGCTGGAGCGCGTCGAGGAGGTCGACCTGCTGACCGGTCTCGACCGCGACGAGCGCTACCGGCTCGTGCTGGTGGGCAGCGGCCCCGACGAGGCCCGGTTGCGCCGGCTGCTCCCGCACGCGCACTTCCTGGGCGACCTGCGCGGCGAGGCCCTCGCGGCGGCGTACGCCTCGCTCGACGTGCTGGTGCACACCGCTCGCCGCGAGACCTGCGGGCGTCTCGTGCGCGCCGGGCTGGAGGCGTTGGCCTCGGGCGTCCCGGTGGTCGCGCCCCGCAACGGCGTGGCCGAGGACCTGGTCGACGAGGGCAGCGCCGGGCTGCTCTTCGAGCCGGGTGACGCCGCCGATCTCGAGGCCTGCGTGGCCCGGCTGCTGCACGACGACCTCGCGCTGCGCCGCACCGCGCTGGCCGCGCGCCGCAGCGTGCGGCACCGCTCGTGGCGCGCGCTCGACGAGGCCCTGGTCGGGCACTACCGCGACGTGGTCACGACCTCCAGCGCCTCCTCGACGGTGTCGACCAGGTGCACGTGCGGCTCCATGGCCCGCCCCGCGGCGAGCGCCTGCAGCAGCGGCCAGGCCGGCAGCTCGACGCTCCAGTGCTCGCGCCCGACGAGCACCATCGGCGCCACCGACGACTCGTCGGCGTAGTAGTTCTCGCAGGCGTCCTGGAAGATCTCCTGCACCGTGCCTCCGGCGCCGGGCAGGAAGACGATGCCGGCGTCGCACACCTCGAGCAGGATCGCCTCGCGGGTGGCGTTGCGGAAGTACTTCGCGATCGCGGTGGCGAAGATGTTGGGCGGCTCGTGGCCGTAGTGCCAGGTCGGGATCCCGAGGTTGGCGACGGGGCCGCCGTCGGCGTCGGAGGGGTCGAGGGCGGCGAGGGCGTCGAAGGCCGAGAGCACCCACGCGTCGACCGAGGGCCGGTACGACGGCACCGCCGCCAGCATCCGCAGCGCCTCCGCGAGCACCGCGTCGTCGCGGGAGGAGAGCCGGGCCCCGAGGTTCGCGGCCTCCATCGCCCCGGGCCCGCCGCCGGTGGCGACGGTCAGCCCGGCCGAGCCCAGCCGGTGCCCCAGCGCGGCGGCGTCGGCGAAGAGCGGCGTGCCCCGGGAGGCGGCGTGACCACCCATCACGCCGACGACGCGGCGGTCCTGGCGCCAGCGGTCCAGTGCCAGGTCGATGGCGTGGTCGTGCAGGGTGCGGGCCAGCGGCACCTCGGCGGAGACCTCGGCGCCGTCGATCGCACCCGGCTTGGACCAGGCGTAGGCGCGGCCGTCGAGGGAGTCGCTCCAGCGCAGCGCGTCGAAGAGCTCCCGGGCGTCGTAGAGCTCGTGGCGGTAGACGTCGACCGGCACGTCGGGGATGCGGGGGAGCACCACCGCGCCGGCGGCCTCGGCACGCTCGGCGTCACCTTCGGCGAAGCGGCAGCCCAGGAAGGTGGCTCCCGCGAGCCGGCAGCGGCCCAGCTCGGCGCCGCGCTCGCTGAGGTCGACCGAGCGCACCCGCCAGCCCGAGAGGGTGCGGGCCCCGGCGCGCAGCCGGTGGTCGAGCTCGTCGAGGGTGGTGATGTCGACGGTGCGTCCGCGGGTGTGCCTCACCGCGGCAACCTAGCCGACGGGTCGCTCCCGGCCCACCGCGGCGGCCAGGCGCTGCAGCTCGGCGAGCGCCAGCGCGATCTCGGGCTGGGCCGCGGTGCCGCGGCGCACCGCGGTGCGTAGGTGTCGCACCGGGGTGGCCACCCCGCGCAGCGGCACCCGCACGAGGTCCTCGTCGGGCGGGAGCCGGGCCAGCCGGGGCACCAGCGCGACCCCGAAGCCGGCAGCGACCAGCGCCGCCCCGGTGTCCCACTCGACCACCTCGTGGACCTGGTGCGGGGTGAAGCCCGCCGCCGCGCAGGCCGTGGTCACCATCTGGTGGTGCGGCCTCCCGGGCCGGTCCATGATCCAGGGCTCCCGGGCCAGCTCGGTCAGGGAGACCCACGAGCGGCCGGCCAGCCGGTGCCCGGTCGGCACGAGCAGGTCGAGGGTGTCGGCCAGCAGTGGGTGCTGCTCGAAGCGGGCGTCGTCGGTGGGCGGCAGCAGGTCGGTGACCACGACCACCACGAGGTCCACCCGGTCGGCCACGAGCATCTCGAAGCAGACCTGGGGGTCGGCCTCGGTGATGCGCACCGTCGAGCGGGGGAAGCGCCGCGACACCTCGGCGGCGACCGCCGGCAGCAGGGCCGAGGCGGCCGTGGAGAAGCCGGCGAGGCGCAGCTGGCCGGTCCCGGTGCTCGAGCTGCTCTGCACCTCGGTGCGGATCTCCTCCCACAGGGCGAAGAGGTCGTCGCAGCGGCCGAGCAGGGTCAGCGCCGCCGGGGTCAGCCGAACCCGACGCCCGTCCGGCTCGAGCAGGGCCACTCCGAGGTCGCGGGACAGGGTGCGCATCTGGTGCGAGACGGCCGAGGCGGTGTAGCCGAGGTGCTCGGCCGCGGCCGAGACGGTGCCCCGGTCGGCCACGACCCGCAGCACCTTGAGGCGACGATCGATCATGTGACCAGATTGCACGATCAGCGGCGAAATCGTGCGCTTTTCTTTCATCGAGCGTGACCCACACCATGGTGACGTGCACCAGGTGGACCCGCTTCTCGAGGCGTACCGGCTCCGCGGCACCACCTTGCGCAACCGCGTCGTCAGCACCTCCCACGAGCCCGCCTACACCGAGGACGGGATGCCGAAGGACCGCTACCGGCTCTACCACCTCGAGAAGGCCCGCGGCGGTGTCGGGCTGACGATGATCGGCGGGTCGGCCGTCGTCTCGCCGGACAGCCCGCCGGCCTTCGGCAACATGCTGCTCTACCGCGACGAGGTCGTCGGGTGGCTGCGCCGGCTCTGCGACGACCTCCACGAGGCCGGCGCGGCCGTGATGTGCCAGGTCACCCACCTGGGGCGGCGCACCAGCAGCGCCAGCGGCGACTGGCTGCCGCTGGTCTACCCCTCCCGCCTGCGCGAGCCGCAGCACCGCTCGTTCCCCAAGGTCGCCGAGGCCTGGGACGTCGACCGGATCGTGCGCGACTACGCCGACGCGGCGGCCCGGTGCCAGGCGGCCGGCCTCGACGGCATCGAGATCGAGTCCTACAGCCACCTCTTCGACGCCTGGGCGTCCCCGGCCACCAACCTGCGCACCGACGCCTTCGGCGGCGACCCCGAGGCGCGCCTGGTCTTCCCGCTGCGCGTGCTCGACGCCGTACGCCGCGCGGTGGGGCCCGACTTCGTGGTCGGCCTGCGGATGGCGATGGACGAGGACCTGCCCGACGGGCTGGGGCTCGAGGACACGCTCCCGATCGCGCGGCGCTACCTCGAGCACGGCGTCGACTTCCTCTCCGTCATCAAGGGTGGCCTCGACAGCGACGCCCGGCTGGCGGCGACCATCCCGTCGATGGGCACCCCGTCGGCGCCCTTCCTCGAGCTCGCCGGCACCGTGCGCCGCGCGCTCGGGGTACCGGTGATGCACGCGGCGCGCATCGGCGACGTCGCGACGGCACGCCACGCGATCCGCGACGGCCTGCTCGACCTCGTCGGGATGACCCGGCCGCAGATCGCCGACCCGCACCTGGTCGCCAAGGTCGCCCGCGGCGAGGAGGACCGGGTGCGCCCGTGCGTGGGCGCCAGCTTCTGCCTCGACGCGATCTACGAGTCGGGCGACGCCAAGTGCGTGCACAACCCCGCGACCGGTCGCGAGCAGTCGCTGCCGCACGTCATCGTCCCCACGCCGGGCCGTCGCCGGCGCGCGGTCGTCGTGGGCGCCGGGCCGGGCGGCCTCGAGGCCGCCCGGGTGCTCGGCGAGCGCGGCCACGACGTGGTGCTCCTCGAGGCGGCCGACCGCCCCGGCGGCCAGCTGCTGCTGGCCTCCTCCACGCTGCGCCGCCGCGACCTGGTCGGGATCGTCGACTGGCGCGTCGCCGAGCTCAAGCACAGCGGCGTCGAGGTCCGCTACGGCGTGTACGCCGACGCCGCCACGGTCCTGGCCGAGCAGCCCGACCTGGTCGTCGTCGCGACCGGCGGGGTGCCGGACCGCTCGGTGGCCGGGGGCGGCGAGGAGCTCGTGCTCGACACCTGGGACGTGCTCGGAGGCGCGGGGCCGCGCCCGGGTGAACGGGTGCTGGTCTACGACGACCACGGCGGTGAGCCGGCTCTCGACGCCGCCGAGCACCTGGCCCGCCGCGGGGCCCGGGTCGAGCTGGTCACGCCGGAGCGGATGGTCGGCATCTCGGTCGGCGCCATGAACAGTCCCGCCTACCTGCGGGCCTTCGCCGAGCACGGGGTGGCGCTCTCGGTGGCCCGCCGGCTGCGCTCGGTGCGGCGCGCTGCGCCCGACCAGGACGCCCGGCTGGTGGCGGTGCTCGGCAGCGACTACGCGGGCGTGGTCGAGGAGCGCCTGGTCGACCACGTGGTCGTCGAGCACGGCACCGTGCCCAACGACGAGCTCTACCTCGACCTCGTGCCCGGCTCGCGCAACCTCGGCGAGGTCGACCACCCGGCCCTGCTCGCCGGGCGGGCCCAGGAGGTCGCCACCCACCCCGACGGCGCCTACCAGCTCTTCCGCATCGGCGACGCGGTCGCGAGCCGCTCCATCCACGCCGCCATCTACGACGCGCTGCGACTGTGCGTCACCGTCTGACCCGCCCGCGCAGGAGGAACCGATGACGATCACCCGCCCGGCCCCCGACCTCCGTCCCGCCCGCCCGGCGCGTCCAGCGGGATCCGTCGCGGCCCGGCTGCTGGAGCTCCTCGACTCCCGCCCGCCGGCGCACTCGCTGCCCGGCCCCTGCTACACCGACCCCGCGCTGCACGAGGCCGACCTGCGCCTGGTCTGGCAGCGGCAGTGGCTCTTCGTCGGCACGGTCGCCGAGGTGCCCGAGGCCGGCGACTTCCTCACCGTCGACATCGGCACCGCCTCCGTGGTGGTGCTGCGCGACGACGACGAGCAGGTGCGGGCGCTGCGCAACGTGTGCCGGCACCGCGGCTCGCGGCTTGTCACCGGCTCCCACGGCTGCGTGGGCAACATCGTGTGCGGCTACCACCACTGGACCTACGGCACCGACGGTCGGCTGCTGCACGCCCCGCAGCTGCCGCCGACCACCGACACCGGGGCGCTGGGCCTGCGTCCGGTGCACCTGCGCGAGGTGGCCGGCCTGCTCTTCGTGTGCCTGGCCGACGACCCGCCCGCCGACATCGAGCACGTCGCGCGCGTCGTGGCGCCGTACGTCGCCCCGCACCAGCTGGGCCGCACCAAGGTGGCCGCCCAGGTCGACCTCGTCGAGGACGGCAACTGGAAGCTCACCATGGAGAACAACCGCGAGTGCTACCACTGCGACGGCCACCCCGAGCTGCGCTGCACGTTCTTCCCGACCTGGGGGCTGAGCGACGACCAGGTCCCCGAGCGGATGCGCGCCGACCACGACCGCTACCTCGCTGCCCTGGCCGACCTCGAGCGGCGCAGCGACGAGCTCGGGCTGCCGCACGGCCTCGTCGAGGACCTCGTCGACCGGCCCCTGGGCTTCCGGGTCCAGCGCGAGCCGCTCGACGGCGCGGGGGAGTCGTTCAGCCCCGACGGCACGCGGCTGGTCCGCCGGCTGCTCGGCGACCTCCCCGAGGCGCGGCTGGGCCGCCTGGGGCTGCACACCCAGCCGAACGCCTGGTTCCACTTCCAGGCCGACCACGTGGTGACGTTCGCGGCGCTGCCGCTCGCGGTCGACCGCACGCTGGTGCGCACCACGTGGCTGGTGCACCAGGACGCCGTCGAGGGTGTGGACTACGAGGTCGACGAGCTCACCGCGACCTGGCGCGCGACCAACGAGCAGGACGCCGCGTTCGTCGCCGGCACCCAGTCCGGGGTCGCCGACCCGGGCTACCTGCCCGGTCCCTACTCCGAGGCGGAGGAGCAGGTCGAGGCGTTCGTGGCCTGGTACGACGCCCGTGTGCGCGAGGCGGTCGCGCGATGAGCGAGGTGCAGCCCGCCCCGCGGGCCCACGAGGTGCAGGTCGAGCCGCCCGGCCCGGCGCTGCGGGTGGTGCCAGACACGTGGCGGCCGGTGCGGCCGCTGGGCGAGGGGGTCCTGGCCGACCCGGACCAGGGGGAGGGCTTCGACACCGAGCTGGTGCTGCGGGCCCGGGTGCAGGAGACCCACGACGTGGTGTCGCTGGTCCTCGAGCCGGCCAGCCCGAGCGCCTTCGCGTTCCGCCCCGGCCAGTTCCTGACCCTCGGCGTCGACGTCGACGGCCAGCGGGTCGAGCGCTGCTACACGATCTCGTCGCCGCCGACCCGCCCGCACCTGCTCCGGGTCACCGTCAAGCGGGTCGAGGGCGGTGGGCTGTCGCCGTACCTGCACGACCGGCTCGCGGTCGGCGACCGGCTGCACGCGGCCGGGCCGCTCGGCGGGTTCACCGTCACCGAGCACCCCGCCGCCCGCTACCTGCTGCTCTCGGCCGGCAGCGGCATCACCCCGACGCTCGCGACCCTGCGCACGATGGCCGACCTGGCCGAGCTCGAGGACGGTGCGCTCGACGTCGTGGTGGTGCACAGCGCCCGCACTCCCGACGACCTGGTCGGACGCGACGAGCTCGAGCACCTGGCCGCCGCGCACGAGGGGCTGCGGGTGGTGTGGGTGTGCGAGGACGACCCGCCGGGCCGCCCGGGCGCCTGGACCGGCTGGCGGGGCCGCCTCGACGCCGAGATCCTGCTCGCGGCCGTGCCCGACGCGACCGGGCGCGAGGTGCTGACCTGCGGGCCGCCCGGCTACATGGCCGGTGTGCGGGCCGTGCTGGCCGAGGTCGGGGCCGACCCGGCGTGCTGCCACGAGGAGAGCTTCGTGCTGGGCGCCCCGGGTGCGCCCGCCGCGCACGAGGCCGCTCCGGCACGGGAGAGCGTGCCCGAGGTCGTGCCCGGGGCACGGGTGCGCTTCGGGCGCAGCGACCGCGAGATCGTGTGCCCGCCGGGCACCACGGTGCTGGCGGCCGCCCAGCAGGCCGGCGTACGCCTGCCGTCGTCGTGCTCGGCCGGCCTCTGCGGCACCTGCAAGTCGACCCTGCTCGCGGGCCGGGTCGACATGGTGCACCAGGGCGGCATCCGGCCCCGCGAGATCGCGCAGGACAAGTTCCTGCCCTGCTGCTCGACCCCCGACGGCGACATCGTCGTCGACGCCTGACCCCGCCGACCCCAGAGGGAGAGACCTGTGACCACCACCCTGACCGCCGACGCGGTCGTCGTCGGCTCGGGGGTGATCGGCTCGGCCGTCGCCCTCGAGCTCGCCCGCGCCGGACGCGACGTGCTCGTCGTCGACAAGGCGGGTGGTCCCGGGCACGGCTCGACCTGCGCCTCGAGCGCGGTCATCCGCTTCCTCTACTCGACCTACGACACGGTCGCGACGTCGTGGGAGGCCAAGTTCATGTGGGAGCAGTGGGCCGAGCACCTGGGGCTGCCCGGCCGCGAGCCGCTGACCGACCCGCCGGTGCTCTCGCGCTTCCACCGCACCGGGATGCTGCACCTCGACGTGCCGGCCGTGCCGTGGACCGAGGGGATGCGTCTGCTGGAGTCGGCCGGGGTGCCCTGCGAGCACCTGGGCCCCGACGAGCTCGCGGCGCGCTTCCCGCACCTCGACACCGGCGCCTACTGGCCCAACAAGCCGGTCGCCGACGACGCGTTCTGGGACGACGCCGAGGCCCGGCTCGGCGCGATCCACACCCCCGACGCCGGCTACATGGACGACCCGCGCCTGGCCGCCGACAACCTGGCGTACGCCGCTCGGCTGCACGGAGCACGCACGACCTACCGGGCGCAGGTGGTCGCGGCCGAGCGCCGCGGCTCGCTGTGGCACCTCGCGCTGGCCGACGGGCGGCGCGTCGAGGCGCCGGTCGTGGTCAACGCCGCCGGTCCCTGGTCGGGCGCGTTCAACCGGATGGCGGGGGTCGGGGCGGAGTTCACCGTCGGCGTCCGGCCGCTGCGCCAGGAGGTGCACCAGGTGGCCCAGCCGGTGGGCTACGGCACGGAGGAGGCACCCGGCCCGGGGGTCTTCGACATCGACCTCGGCACCTACATGCGCCCCGGCCCGCAGCAGGCGTGGGTGATCGGCGGCACCGAGCCCGAGTGCGACCCCTTCGACTGGATCGAGGACCCCGACGCCGTCGACGACCACGTCTCGCTGGCGCGCTACGAGTCGCAGGTGACCCGGGCCGCGCGCCGCCTGCCCGAGCTGCGGGTGCCCAACCGGCCCTCGGGGGTCGTCGGCGTCTACGACGTGGCCGACGACTGGACACCGATCTACGACCGCACCGACGCCGACGGCTTCTACGTCGCCATGGGCACCAGCGGCAACCAGTTCAAGAACGCTCCGGTCGCCGGCTGCTTCCTGGCCGCGATCATCGCGGCGGTCGAGGACGGCGGCGTCGACCACGACCGCGACCCGGTCGTCCACCGCGGCGCGCACACCGGGCTCGACATCGACCTGGCGGCGTTCTCCCGCATCCGGGCGGTGAACGCCGCCAGCACCCGCACCGTGCTCGGGTAGGCCTCGGGTAGTCGTTGCGCTCGGCGCGGTCAGAACGCGTGCGCCACCAGGTCGGCGAAGAGGTCGTGCTCGTCGACGTCGAGCCCGCGGGCACGGAACCAGGTGGCCATGTTGCGGCAGTCGCGCAGCAGGAAGTCCATCCCGTTGACGTTGCCGACCAGGTCGACCACCTGCGGGAGGTCGATGACCACCAGCCGCTCGCCGGCGGCCAGCACGTTGTACGGCGACAGGTCGCCGTGCACGATGCCCTCCTGCACCATCAGCGCCATCGCCTCGCGCACCTGCTCCCACCACGACGCCAGCAGCCGCGGCGACGGACGGGCCTGGGCCAGGCGGGGCGCGGTCTCGGGACCGTGCTCACCCTCGACGGTGATCCACTCCATCAACAGCTCGGTGCCGTCGACCTGCACGGGGTAGGGGACCGCGAGCCCGAGGGTCCACAGCCGGGTCAGCGCCAGCCACTCGGCGGAGGCCCACTGGCCGGCCGCCACCTGGCGGCCGTAGTCGGTCTTCTTGGCCATCGCCCGGGCGTCGCGGGTGTTCCGCACCCGGCGGCCCTCGGTGTAGGCGCCGGAGCGGTGGAACGAGCGGTGCTCCTCGCCGCGGTAGCGCTTGGCGACCAGCACCACCGACTGCCCGTCGGCGCCCGGCACGAAGGACGGGTCGGTGTCGGGCACGGCGCGCTCCAGCAGGAACGCGTCCGCCTCCTTGCCGGTCTTGAGGATCCCCAGCTCGGTGTCGACGGCGGCCTGGCTGGTCACGACCCAGGCGGGTCGGGGCTCGGGCCCGCGCGAGAGCGGCTCGACCTCGAGCCAGGTCGACCAGCGCTGGTCGTCGTCGAGGTCGTCGAGCGGGCGGAAGTCGAAGCCGAGCCGGTCGGCGCCGTGGAGGGGCTCAGGGGCGGTGCGGTCCTGCGGGTGCTGGGTCTGCTGGGTCTGCTGGGAGACGTCGTACGTCACGGTGGGTGCTCCATCGGGAGAAGAGGGGGTGGTCTGCGGGCAGGCCAGGGACAGTCGTCGACATGTCACGCTCCTCTCGATGTCGCACGGCTCGTACGCCGTGCTGCTCCGGTCCAGGGTGGAGGTCCGGGTCGGCGCGCCGCAACGGGTTTTCGCCTCCACCCCCGGCCAGGACCCCACGTCGCCGGTTCGTCGACCGGTTGACCAATGGGCGAGCGCGTTGATCAACCGATCGACGAACCGGGACGGCGGTCCCGGTGGCGGGCCCGCAGCGGCCGGCTCAGGCCGTCGGCGCCCCGCGCAGGCGCACCGACAGGCAGGTCACGCAGCCCTCGAGCTTCTCGTACTCGCTCATGTCGACGGCGACCACCCGCAGCCCGCGCTCCTCGAAGAGCGCCCTGGTGCGGGGGGCGCTGGTCGACATCAGCACCGTGGCCTCGTCGAGCAGCACCACGTGGGCGCCGGGCTCCTCGGGCACGGGCAGGTAGGACTCCCAGACCGAGGCGTCGTCGACGACCGGGTCCCAGCCCACGACGGTGCCGTCGGGCAGCGCGGTGACGGCCGACTTCAGGTGCAGCACCTTGGCCAGCGGTACGCCGACCACGCGCGCGCCCAGCGGGGCCAGCAGCGTCCGCAGCTGGTCGACGGCCCCGGGGGTGGTGCGCCCACCGAGCCCCACCCACACGGTGCCGTCGTGCTTGAGCACGTCTCCGCCGTCGAGGGTCTCGGGCGCCTCGATGCGGGCGATGCGGTAGCCGAGCCGGCGCAGTGCCTCCTCGGCCGCGGGCGTCTCGGGCTTGCGCTCGTCGGCGCCCGGGCGGGCGACGACGGCCAGGTCGTCGTAGACGACGACGGTGTCCTCGACGAAGACGGCGTCGGGGCACTCGTCGGCCGGGTCGACCTCGACGCTCTGCCAGCCGTGGTCGTGCAGCGCCTCGACGTACCCCTCCCACTGGCGCAGCGCCAGGTCGAGGTCGACGGGGGAGCGGTCGATGTGGGTCACGATGCCGTCGGCCAGGCGCGGGCCGGGGCGGCGGACCAGGGCGAGCTTCCTCATGGGTCCATCCTGCCCCTCGGCGCGGCTCAGCCGAGCAGCGGCGCGACGGCGCGCGCGACGAGGGAGGCGCGCCCGGTCAGCGACTCCTCGGCGTCGGCGAGGGTGGTCGCGCGCAGGCCGGCGTTGATGCCCAGCCAGCGCAGCGGCTCGGGCTCCCAGCGCGGCGAGCGGTGGCCCACCCAGGGCAGGCCGGTCAGGTCGGTGTCGTGGCCGAGCACGAGGTCGCGCAGGGTGCGCCCGGCCAGGTTGGTGGTGGCCACGCCGTCGCCGACGTACCCGCCCGCCCAGGCCAGTCCGCTGGCGCGGTCCAGCCCCACCGAGGCGCACCAGTCGCGGGGGATGCCCAGCGGGCCGCCCCAGGCGTGGGTGACCCGCACCCCGGCCCCGCGGCCCAGCACCGGGAACAACTCGTGCAGGGTCGCCAGCAGCCGGGCGTGCACGCGCGGGTCGCGGTCGTGGCCGGGGCGGACCGCCGAGCCGAGGTGGTAGGGCGCGCCGCGGCCGCCGAAGACCAGGCGGCCGTCGGCGGTGCGCTGGCCGTAGACGATGAGGTGGCGGTGGTCGGTGAACGTCTCGCGCCGGGCCAGGCCGATCTCGTCCCAGACCGCGTCGGGCAGCGGCTCGGTGGCGATCACCAGGGAGTAGACGGGCACGACGTCGCGCTCGTGCCCGGGCAGGCGCGGCGTGTAGCCCTCGGTGGCCCGCACGACCACGTCGGCGCGCACGACACCGTGCGGGGTCGTGCAGCCACCCGGCGCGATCGCGGTGACCGGGGTCCGCTCGAGCACCCGCACGCCGCGGCGCTCCACCGCCCGGGCCAGGCCGCGCACCAGCCGCGCCGGGTGCAGCGCCGCGCAGTCGGGCGTGTACGTCGCGCCGACGGTGCCGTCGGCCCGCACGACCTCCTCGGCACCGGCCCGGTCGAGCAGGCGCAGGTCGTCCTCGTCGCGACCCCAGGCACGGGCGTGCGCGACCTCGGCCCGGGCACGGGCCAGCTGGGCGGGGCCGCGGGCCAGGGTGATGGTGCCGCCCTTGGCGAGCTGGGCCTCGATGCCCTCCCCGGCCGCGGCCCGGGCGACCTCGTCGATGCTCGCCCGCATCGCGGCGTGCTGGGCCAGCGCCCCCTCGCGCCCGTGCGGTTGCCCGTCGGCGCGAGGCAGCGCTGCCAACATGCCGGGGGAGGCGGGGAAGAGCGCCGAGCACCAGCCGCCGTTGCGTCCCGACGCGCCGTACCCGGCCACCTCGGCCTCGAGCACCGCGATCCGCAGCGCCGGGTCGGCCTCGGCGAGGTAGTGTGCCGTCCACAGGCCGGTCAGGCCGGCGCCCACGACGGCCACGTCGACGTCGAGGTCGCCGTCCAGCGCGGCGCGCGGGGCCCAGTCGTCGTCGGCCGTGGCGTGCCACAGCGACAGCGACCCGTAGTCCTCGGCCGGGGAGGCGGGCGCGCTCAGCGCACACCCCACGAGTAGGTCTGCTTGCGCAGCTGGAGGTACATGAAGGTCTCGGTCGCCACGACGCCCTCGATGGTGCGGATCCGCTGCGAGATCAGCTCGAGCAGGCCCTCGTCGCTCTCGGCGACCACCTCGGCGAGCAGGTCGTAGGAGCCGGCGGTGATCACGACGTAGTCGACCTCGGCGATCTCGGCCAGCGCGTCGGCGACCGGCTCGAGGGGGCCGCTGACCCGGACCCCCACCATCGCCTGGCGGGCGAAGCCGAGCTCGAGCGGGTCGGTGACCGCCACGACCTGCATCACCCCGCCCTCGACGAGGCGCTGCACCCGCTGGCGCACGGCGGCCTCCGAGAGGCCCACGACCTTGCCGATGGCGGCGTACGAGCGACGTCCGTCCTGCTGGAGCTGCTCGATGATGGCCTTGGAGACGTCGTCGAGGGGCGTGGCGGGGCGCTCGCTGCGGGGGCTCATGGGAGGAACCTACCGGTCTGGTCGTCCCTGCCGGAAAGGTTCTCTGCGGATCGAGATCCGATGGATTTCGTTGCGATCATGTTTCTGATCGACGGAATCGCTTGTCGTCATGGTGTCGAAGTGGCACGATCCGACCCATCGGACGACAGGAGGGTCATGTCAGGAGAACGAGGACCTGGACGCCCGCCGGTCACGCGCCGGGGGCTGCTGCGCGGCGGGGGCGTGCTGGCGTTCGCCGGGCTCAGCGCCGCCGCCCTCAAGCTGCCGCTCTTCGAGGTCGCCGGCGCCCGGCAGGACCCCGCCGCCTGCGCCGCCGCCGACGTGTCCGAGGCCGAGCGCCGGCTGGTCATCTCGAACTGGCCGCAGTACATCGACCCGCGGCGCAAGGAGGAGGGCACCTTCCAGACCTTCCAGCGCCGCACCGGCATCGAGGTCGCCTACACCGACGACGTCAACGACAACGCCGAGTTCTACGCCAAGGTGCGCAACCAGCTCGGCAGCTGCCAGCCCATCGACCGCGACCTGGTGATGCTCACCGACTGGATGGCCGCCCGGATGATCGGGCTGGGCTGGGTCCAGCCCCTCGATCCCGACCGGGTCCCCAACCTGCACGCCAACCTCATCGACCCGCTGCGCGAGCGGCAGTGGGACCCCGACCTGACCTACCACGCGCCGTGGCAGACCGGCCTGACCGGCATCGCCTACAACGCCGCCAAGACCGGGGAGGTCGGCAGCTTCGAGGAGCTGTTGACCCGCTCCGACCTCAAGGGCCGCGTCACCCTGCTCACCGAGATGCGCGACACGATGTCGTTCCTGCTCGCCGTCACCGGCGCCGACCCCCGCGACTTCACCGACGACCAGTGGGGCGTGGCCATCGACCGGCTGCGCGAGGTGGTGGCCAGCGGCCAGGTGCGCGCCTTCACCGGCAACGACTACACCCAGGACCTCGCCGCCGGGAACATCTACGCCTGCGAGGCGTGGTCGGGCGACGTCATCCAGCTGCAGTTCGAGAACCCCGACATCAAGTTCGTCACGCCGGAGGAGGGGCTGGTGCTGTGGAGCGACAACATGCTGGTGCCCAACCTGGCCACCCACACCGCCAACGCCGAGCAGTGGATCGACTACTACTACGAGCCCGAGGTCGCCGCCAGGCTCGCCGCCTGGGTCAACTACATCTGCCCGGTCAGGGGTGCCCGCGAGGCCATGGAGCAGGTCGACCCGTCGCTGGTCGACAACGAGCTGATCTTCCCCAGCGACGAGGCGCTCGCGGCCACCTTCGACTTCATGCCGCTCGACGACCGCCAGACGACGCAGTACGAAGGAGAGTTCGCCGATGTCACAGGTGGCTGACCAGACCAGCGCCGGCCCGGGCGGGCCCCGCGACGGCGACCACGCGTCGTACGAGGGGCTGCGGCTGCGCGCGGTGACCAAGGAGTTCGCGACCTTCACCGCGGTGCGCGAGCTCGACCTCGACGTGCCGCGCGGCTCGTTCTTCGCGCTGCTGGGCCCCTCGGGCTGCGGCAAGACCACGACGCTGCGGATGGTGGCCGGGCTCGAGACGCCGACCTCCGGCTCGATCACGCTGGCCGGCGCCGACATCACCCACGCCAAGCCCTACCGGCGCCCGGTCAACACCGTCTTCCAGAGCTACGCGCTCTTCCCCCACCTCGACATCTACGAGAACGTCGCCTTCGGGCTGCGCCGGCGCCGCACCAAGGACGTCGACACCCAGGTGCGCGACATGCTCGACCTCGTCGAGCTCGGCAGCCAGGCCCGCAAGAAGCCGGTGCAGCTCTCCGGCGGCCAGCAGCAGCGCGTCGCGCTGGCCCGGGCGCTGATCAACAAGCCCGAGGTGCTGCTGCTCGACGAGCCGCTGGGCGCGCTCGACCTCAAGCTGCGCCGCGGGATGCAGATCGAGCTCAAGCGCATCCAGACCGAGGTGGGCCTGACCTTCGTGCACGTCACCCACGACCAGGAGGAGGCCATGACGATGGCCGACACGGTCGCGGTGATGAACGCGGGCGTCATCGAGCAGATGGGTGCTCCCGCGCAGCTCTACGAGAACCCGCGCTCGACCTTCGTGGCCAACTTCCTGGGCCAGTCCAACCTCATCGAGGGCAGCGTCGTACGCCGCGACGCCGACCTGACCACCGTCGACATGCACGGCATCGCGGTGTCGGTCCCGACCGCGCGCACCCACACCGACGGCGAGCGCGGCTGGATCGGGATCCGGCCCGAGAAGGTGCTGGTCGGCGAGCCGGGGGAGAGCCTCGACGCGCCCGGCAACACCATCCCCGGCGGGGTGGTCACCGACGTCAGCTTCGTCGGGGTCTCCACGCAGTACCTGGTGCGGATGCCCTGGGGCCAGGAGCTGCAGGTCTTCTCCCAGAACACCGGTCGCAGCCGGCTCTTCGCCACCGGCGAGCAGGTCGAGCTCTCGTGGCGCCCCGAGTACGCCTTCCTCCTCGACTTCTCGCAGGACGCCAGCGCCGGCGCCCAGCGGGGGAGCGTCTGATGGTCAGCGCGGCCCCGGTGACCGCGCCCTCGGCGGCGACGCCGCCGGAGCCCTCGCCGGCAGCACCCCGGGACGCCACGACCGGGCGGCGGCGGGGCCTGACCGGCTACCTGCTCCTGCTGCCCGCGCTGGCCTGGCTGGCGCTGTTCTTCGTGGTGCCGTTCTACTCGCTGCTCGCGACCAGCCTCTACGACCCGGCGGGCTCGGACTTCCGCGGCTACGAGATGACCTACCACGTCAGCAACTACGTCGACGCGCTGCGCGAGTACTGGCAGCCGTTCGTGCGCTCGCTGGCCTACGGCGCCGTCGCGACGCTGATCTGCCTGGTGCTCGGCTACGTGCTGGCCTACGCCATCGCGTTCAAGGCCGGGCGCTGGAAGAACCTGATGCTGGTGCTGGTCATCGCCCCGTTCTTCACCAGCTTCCTGCTGCGCACCCTGTCGTGGAAGCTGATCCTGGCCGACGACGGCTTCGTCGTCGACGCGCTGCAGACGGTGCACCTGCTCGGCGACGACGGCCGGCTGCTGGCCACGCCGGTGGCGGTGGTGGCGGGGCTTACCTACAACTTCCTGCCGTTCATGGTGCTGCCGCTCTTCGCCAGCATCGACAAGATCGACCCGCGGCTGATCGAGGCCTCCTCCGACCTCTACGCCCACCCGTTCGTCGGGTTCTTCAAGGTCACCTGGCCGCTGTCGCTGCCCGGGGTCGTCTCCGGCACGCTGCTCACCTTCATCCCCGCGGTGGGCGACTACATCAACGCCCAGCTGCTGGGCAGCCCCAACCAGCGGATGATCGGCTCGGTCATCCAGAGCCAGTTCACCGACGCCAACGACTACCCCTCGGCCGCGGCGCTGTCGATGCTGCTGATGGTGATCATCGTGGTGATGGTCCTCTTCTACGTACGCCGCGCGGGCACGGAGGAGCTGCTGTGACCGCGCGCTGGATCCGCGAGCGGATCGTGCTGGTGCTCGGGCTGCTGGTGCTCGTCTACACCTTCGTGCCGATCGCGGTGGTGGTCCTGATGAGCTTCAACGCCCCCGCGAGCCGCAACGTCTACCGCTTCGACGCCTTCACCCTCGACAACTGGGCCAACCCGTGTGCCGCCGAGGGGATGTGCTCGGCGCTGGGCCGCTCGATCCAGATCGGGCTGCTGGCCACGCTGGTGGCCACGGTGCTGGGCACGCTGGCGGGCTTCGCGCTGGTGCGCCACGACTTCGCCGGCCGCTCGGCCTCCAACCTGCTGATCTTCCTGCCGATGGCCGCCCCCGAGATCGTGCTCGGCTCCTCGCTGCTGGCGCTCTTCGTCGCCTCGGGCTTCGCCGGCCAGCTCGGCTTCTGGACCATCCTGATCGCCCACATCATGTTCTGCCTGTCCTTCGTGGTGGTCACCATCCGCTCCCGGCTGGCCGGGATGGACGACACCCTCGAGCAGGCCGCGATGGACCTCTACGCGACACCCGTGCAGACCTTCCGCCGGGTCACCTTCCCGCTGGTCTTCCCCGGCATCCTGGGTGCGGCGCTGCTGAGCTTCTCGCTGTCCTTCGACGACTTCATCATCACCAACCTCAACGCCGGCACCACCACGACGTTCCCGATGTACGTGTGGGGCGCCGCCCAGCGCGGGGTGCCGATGCAGGTGAACGTGGTCGGCACGTTGATGTTCGTGGTCTCGGTGGCGATCGTGGTCAGCGTGGAGATGAACAACCGCCGGCGCGTCAGGGCGCTGGTGTGACGGCAGCGGTCTCGCCGGGTCTGGTCGAGCGTGCCCTGGCCGACGCCGCGCCACGCACCTACTGGCTCGACGACCCCGACCGGCCCGCGCCGCTGTCGCCCCTGGCCGGTCGTGCCCGCGCCGACCTGGTCGTCGTGGGCGGCGGCTACACCGGGCTGTGGACCGCCCTGCTGGCCCGCGCCCGCCACCCCTCGGCCTCGGTGGTGCTGCTCGAGGCGGGGGAGTGCGGGGTCCAGGGGAGCGGGCGCAACGGCGGGTTCGCCGCCGCCAGCCTGACCCACGGCTTCGGCAACGGCCTCGAGCGCTGGCCCGAGGAGCTCGACCGGCTCGACCGGCTCGGGGCCGAGAACCTGCGCGAGATCGGGGCCAGCATCGCCGCGCTCGGCATCGACTGCGACTGGCGCGAGGTGGGCGAGCTGACGGTCGCCACCCGGGCCCACCACGTCACCGAGCTGCAGGAGCTGGCCGCCGCGCTGGTCGAGCACGGTGGCGAGGCGAGCTGGCTGGACGCCGCCGAGGCACAGGCGCAGGTCGCGTCACCGACGTACCTCGGGGCGCTGAGCGAGCCCACCGGCCTGGCGCTCGTCGAGCCCGCCCGGCTGGCGTGGGGGCTGCGGCGGGCGTGCCTGGAGGCCGGCGTGGTCGTGCACGAGTCGACCAGGGTGGTCGGCCTGGAGCGCTCCGGGGTCGGCGTCGAGCTGTCGACCCTGGGGCCGCAGGGAGCGGGGCGGGTGCGCGCGGGCCGGGTCGCGCTGGCCACCAACGCCTTCCCGCCGCTGCTGCGCCGGCTGCGGTTGATGACCGTGCCGGTCTACGACCACGTGCTGATGACCGAGCCGCTCACCCCCGCCCAGCTGGCCTCCATCGGGTGGTCGGGGCGCCAGGGCGTCGGCGACGCGGCCAACCAGTTCCACTACTACCGGCTGACCCGCGACGACCGCATCCTGTGGGGCGGCTACGACGCCGTCTACCACTGGGGCAGCCGCATCGACGCCTCGCTCGAGCAGCGCGAGCAGACGCACCGGCTGCTGGCCGAGCACTTCCTCGAGACGTTCCCGCAGCTGGCCGGCATCCGGTTCACGCACCGCTGGGGCGGGGTCATCGACACCTGCACCCGCTTCTCGGCCTTCTTCGGCACCGCGGTCTCGGGTCGGGTCGGCTACGCGCTGGGCTACACCGGGCTCGGGGTGGGTGCCTCCCGGTTCGGCGCCCAGGTGGTGCTCGACCTCCTCGACGGCGCCGACACCGAGCGGACCCGGCTGCGGATGGTGCGCGAGCGCCCCCTGCCCTTCCCGCCCGAGCCGCTGCGCTCGGTCGGCATCAACCTGACCCGCTGGTCGCTCGACCGCGCCGACCGCCGCGGCGGCCGGCGCAACCTGTGGCTGCGCGGCCTCGACGCCGCCGGCCTCGGCTTCGACTCCTGACCCGGCCCAAACTTCCCCCCGACCCGGCCCGAACTTCCCCGCGACCCGGCCCGAACTTCCCCGCGACCCGGCCCGGATGTCCCGCGCCGCTCCTCGTTGTCCACAGGTCGGGGCCGGGGTGCTGGCGCGGAGCCCGCGGCAGGCGCAGCCTGTGGGGCATGGCGCAGATCATCGACCTCGGGCACTCGTTGCCGCTGGACCGTCCCTTCACCACCGCTGAGGCCTACGACCACGGGCTCGGCGATCGCCAGCTGCGACGAATGGTCGAGCACGGGTGGCTGCGCCGACCCGCGCACGGCGTGTACGTCGTCGGCGCGCTCGAGGACAGCCTCGAGCTGAGGTGCGCGGTGCTGAGGCTGGTGGTCCCCGACGATGCGTTCCTCTGCGACCACACCGCGGCCTGGCTGCACGCGGGCGAGCGTGCCTTGGCGCCCAACGACCACCTCGCCACCCCCGAGCTCGCCTGCTTCCGGCGGGCCGGGCGCCTGAAGCGGTCGACCGTGCGCAGCGGCGAACGCGCCGTGCGCGACAGCGACCTGGTCGAGGTCCACGGCCTGGTCGTCACCACGCCGCTGCGCACCGCGCTCGACCTCGGGCGGCTGCCGCGCTCCAACGACGTGCGGCTGCACGGCATGGACACGATGCTCTCGCTCGGTGACTTCGAGCACGGCGAGCTGCTGGCCGGCGTCAACCGCTTCGCCGGCCAGCGCGGCGTCGTGGCGCTCCGGGCGCTGGTCCGGATGGCCGACGGCGGGTCCGAGTCGTTCGGCGAGTCGGCGCTGCGGCTGCGGTGGCACGAGGCAGGGCTGCCGCGCCCGGTCACGCAGCTCGAGGTGGCGCGCGACGACGGGGCGGCGTACCGCATCGACATGGGGCTGGCCGAGGAGAGGACCGGCGCCGAGTACGACGGCGAGGACTTCCACTCCTCGCCCGAGCAGCGTGAGCACGACCTGGGCCGGCGCAGCTGGTTGCACCAGGCGTCGTGGACGATCGAGGTCTTCCGGCGTCGCTGCGTCTTCGGCCCGGAGCAGGACGTCCAGCGTCGCCTGCGGGCGCTGCACGAGAGCATCACCAGCAACCGGCGCCGGCACTACCTGTGAAGTCCGGGCCGGCTCGGCGCGAAGTCCGGGCCGGGTCAGTGGTGCTGGGGGAAGCCGAGGTCGATGCCGGGGCGCGGCAGGTCGGGGGTGGGCCAGCGTGAGGTGACGACCTTGCCGCGGGTGAAGAAGTGCACGCCCTCGGTGCCGTGCGCGTGGGAGTCGCCGAAGAGCGAGCTCTTCCAGCCGCCGAAGGAGTAGTAGGCCATCGGCACCGGGATCGGCACGTTGACGCCGACCATCCCGACCTCCACCTCGTGCTGGAAGCGGCGGGCGGCGCCGCCGTCGTGGGTGAAGATCGCGGTGCCGTTGCCGTAGGGGTTGGCGTTGACCAGCTCGAGCGCCGCGTCGTACGTCGGCACCCGCAGCACCGACAGCACCGGCCCGAAGATCTCGTCGGTGTAGACCGTCATCGTGGTCTCCACGTGGTCGAGCAGCGTCGGGCCGAGCCAGAAGCCGCCCTGGTCGCCGTCGGGGTGGACCTCGCGGCCGTCGACCACCACCGTCGCGCCCTCGCTCGCGCCGGCGTCGACGTAGGAGGCCACCTTGTCGCGGTGGGTGGCGCTCACCAGGGGGCCCATGTCGCTGCCCCGCCGGCCGTCGCCGGTGACCAGCCCGGCCATCCGCTCGGCGATGAGCGGCACCAGCCGGTCGGCCACCGGGTCGACGCACACCAGGGCCGAGATCGCCATGCAGCGCTCGCCGGCGGAGCCGAAGCCCGCCGAGACCGCCGCGTCGGCGGCGGCCTCGAGGTCGGCGTCGGGCAGCACCACCATGTGGTTCTTCGCGCCGCCGAGCGCCTGCACGCGCTTGCCGTGCGCGGTCGCGGTCTCGTAGACGTAGCGGGCCACGGGCGTCGAGCCCACGAAGGAGACCGCCTTCACGTCGTCGTGGGTCAGCAGCGCGTCGACGGCGACCTTGTCGCCCTGCACGACGCTGAGGACCCCGTCGGGCAGGCCCGCCTCTGCCCAGATCTCGGCCAGCAGCAGCGATGTCGACGGGTCCTTCTCCGACGGCTTGAGCACCACCGCGTTGCCGCACGCGATGGCCACCGGCACGAACCACAGCGGCACCATGGCAGGGAGTTGAACGGCGAGATGACCGCCACCACCCCGAGCGCCTGGCGCATCGAGTGCACGTCGACCCCGCCGGAGACGCCCTCGCTGAAGCCGCCCTTGAGCAGGTGGGGCGCCCCGCAGGCGAACTCCGCGACCTCGAGCCCGCGCTGCACCTCGCCGAGCGCGTCGTCGAGGACCTTGCCGTGCTCGGCGGTGATGACTGCGGCCACCTCCTCGCGCCGGCGGTGCAGCCCCTCGCGGAACGCGAACAGGACCGACGTACGACGCGACAGCGAGGCCTGCGCCCACTCGCGGCCCGCGACCACGGCGGCGGCGACGACCTCGTCGACCTCGGCCCCCGAGGCCAGGGCGACCCGGCCGGTGGTGGCGCCGGTCGCCGGGTCGTGCACGTCGGCGTACCGCTCGGGCTCGGGACCCAGCCCCGGCCATCGTGCTCCGGCGTGCCAGTGCGGGACGAGGGTGCTCACAGGACTCCTGGGGGGAGGTTCGGGCCGGCTCGACGCGAAGTCTGGGCCGGGTCGGCGGGAGATCTGGGCCGGGTCGGCGGGGCGGGTCAGACGAGGGTGCCGGCCTTGTCGAGGACCACGCGCAGCACCTGCTCCATCTCGTCGAAGTGCGACTGGTCGCAGATCAGCGGGGGAGCGAGCTGGACGACCGGGTCGCCGCGGTCGTCGGCGCGGCAGTAGAGGCCCTCGGCGAAGAGCTGCTTGGAGACGAAGCCGTAGAGCAGGCGCTCGCACTCCTCGTGGGTGAAGGACTCCTTGGTGGCCTTGTCCTTGACCAGCTCGATGCCGTAGAAGAAGCCGTCGCCGCGCACGTCGCCGACGATGGGCAGGTCCTTGAGGCGCTCGAGGGTGGAGCGGAAGGCGCCCTCGTTGTCGCGCACGTGCTCGAGGACCTGCTCCTCCTCGAAGATCTGCAGGTTCCTCAGGCCCACCGCGGTGGAGACCGGGTGGCCGCCGAAGGTGTAGCCGTGGGCGAAGGAGGCGGAGCCGTGCAGGAACGGCTCCATCAGCCGGTCGGAGGCGATCATGGCGCCCAGCGGCGAGTAGCCGGAGGTCAGGCCCTTGGCGCAGGTGATCATGTCGGGCTGGTAGCCGTAGCGCTCGGCGCCGAACATGTGGCCGAGCCGGCCGAAGGCGCAGATCACCTCGTCGGAGACCAGCAGCACGTCGTGCTCGTCGCAGATCTCGCGGACCCGCTGGAAGTAGCCCGGGGGCGGCGGGAAGCAGCCGCCGGCGTTCTGCACCGGCTCGAGGAAGACCGCGGCGACCGTGTCGGCGCCCTCGTTCTCGATGGCGATGCCGATCTGGTCGGCGGCCCACCGGCCGAAGGCCTCGGGGTCGCTGCCGTCGAGGAAGCCGCCGGTCATCTCGTCGGCGCGGTAGGCGTTGGTGTTGGGCACCCGGAAGGTCGAGGGCACCAGCGGCTCGAACTGCGCCTTGAGCCCCGGCAGGCCGGTGATCGACAGGGCGCCCTGCGTGGTGCCGTGGTAGGCGATGGCCCTGCTGATCACCTTGTGCTTCATCGGCTTGCCGGTGAGCTTGAAGTAGTTCTTGGCCAGCTTCCAGGCGGTCTCGACCGCCTCGCCGCCGCCGCTGGTGAAGAAGACGCGGTTGAGGTCGCCGGGGGCCTTCTCGGCGATCGTGGCGGCGAGCTCGATGGCGCTCGGGTGCGCGTAGGACCACAACGGGTGGAAGGCCAGCTCGGAGGCCTGCTTGGCGGCCGTCTCGGCGAGGTCGGTGCGCCCGTGGCCGAGCTGGCTGACGAAGAGCCCCGCCAGCCCGTCGAGGTAGCGCCGGCCCTTGGCGTCCCAGATGTAGGCGCCCTCGCCCCGGACGATGATCGGGACGTCGGACTCGTCGTACTGCCCGTGGCGGGTGAAGTGCATCCACAGGTGGTCCTTGGCGGCCTGCTGCAGGTGGTCGTAGTCCATGGGCCCATGGTGCGCTGACGATCCGCCATTCTGCAAGTGAATCGGTGGCGTTGCTGCACGATCGACACGAAATCAGTCGTCAAGCATCGTCAACACCGCGCTGATCGGGATACAGTCCGAGCATGGCGGACACCACCTTCCAGAACGTGATCAACGGCCGGCTCGTCGACAGCGCGTCGGGGGCGACGTACGACGTCATCGACCCCACGACCGGCGAGGTCTACGCGCAGGCCCCCGCCTCGGGGCAGGAGGACGTCGACCGCGCGTACGCCGCCGCCGACGCCGCCTTCGAGGGGTGGGGCTGGGGCAGCACCCCGCAGGACCGGGCCCGGGCGCTGCTGCGCATCGCCGACTCGATCGAGGAGCGGGTCGAGGAGGTCAACGCGGTCGAGTGCCGCGACACCGGCAAGCCCCTGGGCCTGACGATGGCCGAGGAGATGCCCTACGCCAGCGACCACTTCCGCTTCTTCGCGGGGGCGGCGCGGGTGCTCGAGGGCCGCTCGGCCGGCGAGTACATGGCCGAGCACACCTCGTGGGTGCGGCGCGAGCCGATCGGGGTCGTGGGCCAGGTGACGCCCTGGAACTACCCGCTGCTGATGATGATCTGGAAGATCGCCCCGGCCCTGGCCGCCGGCAACACCGTCGTGCTCAAGCCCAGCGACACCACCCCGGCCTCGTCGACCCTGCTCGCCGAGATCTGCCAGGAGCACCTGCCGCCCGGCGTGCTCAACGTCGTCTGCGGCGACCGCGACACCGGCCGCGCGCTGGTGGCGCACCCGACCCCGCAGATGGTGGCGATCACCGGCTCGGTGCGCGCCGGCATGGAGGTCGCGGGCACCGCGGCCACCGACCTGAAGAGGGTGCACCTCGAGCTGGGCGGCAAGGCGCCGGTCATCGTCTTCGACGACGCCGACATCGCCCAGGCGGCCGAGGGGATCGCCGGCGCGGGGCTCTTCAACGCCGGCCAGGACTGCACCGCCGCGACGCGCGTGCTGGTCGCCCCCGGCATCCACGACGAGTTCGTCGCCGCGCTCGCCGAGGCGGCCCAGGGCATGCCCACCGGGATGCCCGACGTCGAGGGCGTCTACTACGGCCCGCTCAACAACGCCGACCAGCTGGCCCACGTCAGCGGCATGGTCGAGCGGCTGCCCGACCACGCCCGTATCGACACCGGCGGCACCCGCCAGGGCAGCCGCGGCTACTTCTACGAGCCCACCGTCGTCTCCGGGCTGCGCCAGGACGACGAGCAGGTGCAGACCGAGATCTTCGGCCCGGTGATGACGGTGCAGAGGTTCAGCGACGAGGCCGAGGCGCTGCGCTGGGCCAACGGCGTGCAGTACGGCCTGGCCTCCAGCGTCTGGACCGCCGACCACGCCCGCGCCATGCGCGTCTCGCGCCGCCTCGACTTCGGCGCGGTGTGGATCAACACCCACATCCCCTTCGTCTCCGAGATGCCGCACGGCGGGTTCAAGCACTCCGGCTACGGCAAGGACCTGTCGATGTACGGCCTGGAGGACTACACCCGCATCAAGCACGTGATGTCCTACATCGGCCAGGGCGAGTGAGCCGGCCGATGCGGATCCTGCTGGTCGGGGCCGGCGGCGTCGGCTCGGCCTTCTGCGCGATCGCCGCGCGCCGCGACTTCTTCGAGACCGTCGTGGTCAGCGACTACTCCCTCGAGCGCGCCGAGCGGGCCGCCGCGACCGACGAGCGGTACGCCGCCGCGCAGCTCGACGCCTCCTCCGCGCAGGCCGTCGCCGCGCTGTGCCGCGAGCACGCGATCACCCACGTGATGAACGCCGTCGACCCGGTCTTCGACATGCCGGTCTTCGAGGGGGCGTTCGCGGCGGGAGCCGACTACCTCGACATGGCGATGTCGCTCTCGCGGCCGCACCCGGAGGCGCCGTACGAGAAGACGGGGGTGAAGCTGGGCGACGAGCAGTTCGCGGTGGCCGGCGACTGGGAGGCCGCGGGCCGCCTGGCGCTGGTCGGCATCGGGGTCGAGCCGGGGCTCTCCGACGTCTTCGCCAGGTACGCCGCCGATCACCTGTTCAGCGAGATCGACGAGCTCGGCACCCGTGACGGCGCCAACCTGGTGGTCACCGACGAGCAGGGCAACGAGGTCTTCGCGCCGTCCTTCTCGATGTGGACCACGATCGAGGAGTGCCTCAACCCGCCGGTGGTGTGGCAGGACGGTGCCTGGCACACCACGGCGCCCTTCAGCGAGCCCGAGGTCTTCGACTTCCCCGAGGGCATCGGCCCGGTCGAGTGCGTCAACGTCGAGCACGAGGAGGTGCTGCTGATGCCGCGCTGGGTCGACTGCCGGCGCGCGACCTTCAAGTACGGCCTCGGCGAGGAGATGATCGGCATCCTCAAGGTGCTGCACCAGCTCGGCCTGGACTCCACCGAGAAGGTCTCGGTCAAGGGCGTCGAGGTCAGCCCTCGCGACGTGGTCGCCGCCGTGCTGCCCGACCCCGCGAGCATCGGGCCGCGGATGACCGGCAAGACCTGCGCCGGGCTGTGGGTGACCGGGCGCGGCACCGACGGCGAGCCGCGCTCGACGTACCTCTACCACGTGGTCGACAACGAGTGGACGATGCGCGAGTACGGCCACCAGTGCGTGGTCTGGCAGACCGCCGTCAACCCCGTGGTCGCCCTCGAGCTGCTGGCCACCGGGGTGTGGTCGGGCGCGGGTGTCCTGGGCCCGGAGGCCTTCGACGCGGTGCCGTTCCTCGACCTGCTGGTCGCCTACGGCAGCCCCTGGGGGATCAGGGAGATGTGAGCGCGGGCTGCCGCTCGCCCTGGCGTGGCAGCGGGGCGCGGTCGGTGCGCCCGGCGCGCAGGAACCGGCCGGTGCGCTCGCGCTGCAGCACGTCGGTGGGCGCGCCCTCGCGGAAGACCACCCGGCCGCCCACCATCACCAGCGGGACGGTCGCGTCGTTGCGGTTGACCATCCGCGAGAGGCCGTCGTACTGCTCGACGGGCGCCTCGGCGTAGTCCTCGAGCGAGTCGTCGAGGCGCGCGGGGTCGAGCACCAGCAGGTCGGCCCGGTCGCCCACGCGCAGGTGGCCGGCGTCGATGTCGTACCAGTCGGCCAGCTCGCCGGTCAGGCGGTGCACGGCCTGCTCGGGGGTCAGGAACGGGTGCCCGGCCCGGTCGGCGTCACGCACGTGCTTGAGCAGCCGCAGCCCGAAGTTGTAGAAGGACATGTTGCGCAGGTGGGCGCCGGCGTCGGAGAAGCCCATCTGCACCCCCGGCGACTGCGCCATCCTGCGCAGCACCTTCGGGCGGTGGTTGGAGATCGTGGTGCGCCAGCGGATGGCGGTGCCGTGCTCGAGCACCAGGTCGAGGAAGGCGTCGACGGGGTGCACGCCGCCGCGCTCGACGCCGACCTGGCCGAAGGACCTCCCCACGACCGAGGGGTCGGGGCAGGCCACGATCTCGGCGTCGAAGAAGTCGCGGTGCCAGACCCGCGGGCCGTACCTGGAGTCGTAGTCCTTGCGGAAGCGGCGCCGGTAGTCCTCGTCGCGCAGCAGCTCGTTGCGCGCGACCTCCTCGGCCAGGTGCAGGGCCGCGGCGCCGGAGCCGAGCTCCTCGAAGATCACCAGGTCGATGCCGTCGGCGTAGACCTCGAAGGGCACCGGGAGATGCTGCCAGCGGAAGTCGGCGCCGGCGCGGTTGACCGCCCCCGACAGCCCCCGCATCAGGTGGATGATGAAGGGGATCGCCTTGATGTCGGCGGCCGAGAGCAGGCTGGTCTTGAGCGGCGCGCGGCCGCCGCTGCCGCGGCCCCAGCCGATCGAGTGCAGCGCCTGCACCAGGATCGTGTGCGGGTGCGAGGCGTCGGGACCGGCCTGCAGGGCGCGGCCGCGGCGGCGCAGGATCTCGCGCAGGCCGCGCATCTCACGGCCCTTCGCGTACGTCGACGGCAGCGTGCGCGAGCGGCAGGTGTCGCCGTCGAGCTTGTCGAAGAGCAGCTGCTGGGCCGACATCCCGACGAAGCCGGCGTCGAGAGCCTCCTCGAGCATCCGCTCCATCCGGCCTTGCTCGAGGCGGGTGGGGCGTACCTCGGGCCGCGTGGCCCGGTCGAGGCCCATGGTGGCGGTGCGGATGTCGGAGTGACCGAGGAAGGCGGCGAGGTTGGGCCCCAGTGGGCGGGCCTCGAGCGCGGCGACGTACTCCTCGGCGCTCGACCAGTCCTTGGCCGCGCCGACCGAGCGGATCACGTGGCGGCGCGGGATCGCCTCCACCCGCCCGAAGAGGTCGCCGGCGTCGACCGGGTCGACGTGCACGGTGGAGAGCGAGCACGAGCCGACCAGGATCGTGGTCACCCCGTGGCGCAGCGACTCGGGCAGGTGGGGGTCGTCGAGCACCTCGACGTCGTAGTGCGTGTGGATGTCGACCATGCCCGGCAGCACCCAGTGGCCGGCGGCGTCGACGACCTCGGGGCAGCCGGTCTCGTCGAGCGGCTCCTCGCTGACCTCGACCACCACGCCGTCGCGGATGCCGAGGTGGCGCACCGCGGAGGGGGCGCCGGTGCCGTCGAACCAGCGGCCGCCGCGGACGATGGCGTCGTACATCGGGAAGCGCGTCATGTCTGAATGGTCGGTGCCGCGTCGCCGCTCGTCAACGGCTGTCTGGTCTCCTAGGGTGTCCCCATGAACAGCACACCGTCCGCCGGAGGCCCCTCGCTGCCGCAGGTCCGCCGCCTGGTGACCGAGATCCCCGGACCTCTTTCCGTCAAGCACCTCGAGCGCAAGAAGTCCTTCGTCGCCGACGGCGTCGGCACCGCGCTCCCGGTCTTCGTGGCCGCGGCCGGCGGGGGAGTGCTCGTCGACGTCGACGGCAACTCGCTGATCGACCTCGGCTCGGGCATCGCAGTCACCTCGGTCGGCAACGCCGCGCCCGCCGTCGTGCGCAACGTGCACGCGCAGGTCGACGCCTTCACCCACACCTGCTTCATGGTCACCCCCTACGAGGGGTACGTCGACGTCTGCGAGGCGCTGGCGCGGCTGACGCCCGGCGAGCACGACAAGAAGTCGGCGCTGTTCAACTCCGGCGCCGAGGCGGTCGAGAACGCCGTCAAGATCGCCCGGGTCGCCACCGGCAAGGACGCGGTGGTGGTCTTCGACCACGCCTACCACGGCCGCACCAACCTCACGATGGCGATGACGGCCAAGAACATGCCCTACAAGCACGGCTTCGGGCCGTTCGCCGGCGAGGTCTACCGGGCGCCGATCTCCTACCCGCTGCGCGACGGGCTCTCCGGGCCCGAGGCCGCGACCCGAGCCATCGACGTCATCGACAAGCAGGTCGGCGCGACCAACCTCGCCTGCGTGGTCATCGAGCCGGTGCTGGGCGAGGGCGGCTTCGTCGTGCCCGCCCCCGGCTTCCTGCCCGCGCTGCGCGAGTGGTGCACCGCCAACGACGTGCTGCTGGTCGCCGACGAGATCCAGACCGGCTTCTGCCGCACCGGCACCTGGTTCGCCTGCGACGACGAGGGCGTCGTGCCCGACCTGGTCACCAGCGCCAAGGGCATGGCCGGCGGGCTGCCGCTCGCGGCCGTGACCGGGCGCGCGGAGCTGATGGACGCCGTGCACGCCGGTGGGCTGGGCGGCACCTACGGCGGCAACCCGGTCGCCTGCGCGGCCGCGCTCGGCGCGATCGAGGAGATGGAGCGTGGCGACCTGGCCGCCCGGGCCCGCGAGATCGAGGCGCTCGTAGGCCGCCGGCTCGAGGCGCTGGCCGCCGAGCACCCGGTCGTGGCCGAGGTCCGCGGGCGCGGGGCGATGATGGCGATCGAGCTCTGCGAGCCGGGCACCACCACGCCCGACGCCGCCCGCGCCGCGGCAGCGTCGGCGTACTGCCACGCGCACGGGGTGGTCACCCTGACCTGCGGCACCTGGGGCAACGTCTTCCGGTTCCTGCCGCCGCTCACGATCTCCGACGAGCTGCTCGAGGAGGCCTTCGACGTGGTGGCCGAGGCGTTCGCCGCGACCGCCTGAGAGGCTGCGAGACTGGGCCGGTGCAGCGACGAGACGTAGTCATCCTCGGCTCGACCGGGTCGATCGGCACCCAGGCCCTCGACATCGTGCGGGCCAACCCCGACCGGTTCCGGGTGGTCGGGCTGAGCGCCGGCGGGTCGCAGCCCGACCTGTTCGACCAGCAGGTCGCCGAGCTCGCCCCGGCCTTCTCGGGGCTGGGGGAGGAGGCGTCGGTCGAGGCGGCCTCGATGGAGTGCGACGTGGTGCTCAACGGCATCACCGGCGCCGTCGGCCTGCGGCCCACCCTCGCCGCTCTCGACGCCGGTACGACGCTGGCGCTGGCCAACAAGGAGTCGCTGATCATGGCCGGCCCGCTGGTGCTCGAGCGCGCCCGGCCGGGCCAGATCGTGCCGGTCGACTCCGAGCACTCCGCGATCGCCCAGTGCCTGCGCTCCGGCTCGCCCGACGAGGTGCGCAAGCTGGTGCTGACCGCCAGCGGCGGGCCGTTCCGCGGGCGCAGCCGCGACCAGCTGGCCGACGTACGCGTCGAGGACGCGCTGGCCCACCCGACCTGGTCGATGGGGCCCGTGGTGACCATCAACTCCGCGACGCTGGTCAACAAGGGCCTCGAGGTGATCGAGGCGCACCTGCTCTTCGGGATCGGCTTCGACCGGATTGAGGTCGTCGTGCACCCCACGAGCGTCGTGCACTCGATGGTCGAGTTCGTCGACGGCTCCACGCTGGTGCAGGCCAGCCCGCCGACCATGCACATCCCGATCGCGCTCGGCCTGGCCTGGCCCGACCGGGTGCCCGACGCCGCGCCGGCCGTCGACTGGACCCGCCCCGAGACCTGGGAGTTCCACCCCCTCGACGACGAGGCGTTCCCCGCGGTCGCGCTGGCCCGTGAGGCGGGGGAGCGCGGCGGCACCGCCCCGTGCGTCTACAACGCCGCCAACGAGGTGTGCGTGCAGGCCTTCCGCGACGGCCGGCTGCCGTTCGTGCGGATCGTCGAGATGGTGCAGGCGGTGGTGCGGTCCCACGACGTAGGCTCGGCGCAGCACCTCACCCTCGACGACGTGCTCGCGGCCGATGCCTGGGCCCGCGAGGCGGCCGCCGACCTGATCCGGCAAGGAAGCCCCGCATGACCGCCCTGCTCTACCTCCTCGGCGTGGTGCTCTTCGTGCTCGCCATCCTGGTCTCCATCGGGCTGCACGAGCTGGGCCACATGATCCCGGCCAAGAAGTTCGGCGGGAAGGTGACGCAGTACTTCATCGGCTTCGGCCCGACCGTGTGGAGCAAGCAGGTCGGCGAGACCGAGTACGGCGTCAAGGCGGTCCCGCTCGGCGGCTACGTCAAGATCGTCGGGATGCTGCCGCCGGGCGCCGAGCAGCTGGGCGAGACGACCGTCGACGCCGAGGGCAACACCGTCACCCGGGTGCGCAAGTCGAACACCGGCATGTTCACCCAGCTCATCTCCGACGCGCGCGCCGCCGAGTGGGAGCTGGTGCGCCACGAGGACGAGGACCGGCTCTTCTACAAGATGGCGTCGTGGAAGAAGATCGTGGTGATGGCCGGCGGACCGTCGGTCAACATCCTGATCGCCTTCCTGCTCTTCCTGGGCATCTTCTCCACCTACGGCCAGCGCAGTGTCGAGCCCGACGCCGGGGCCCCGGTCATCGACTCGGTCTCCACCTGCGTGATCCCCTACGAGGACGGCGTGCGCGAGTGCCGGGCGAGCGACCCGCCGAGCCCGGCGTACGAGGCGGGGCTGCGCCCGGGCGACACGGTCACCTCCTTCAACGGCGTCGCCGTCACCGGGTGGGACCAGCTGCGCTCGCTGATCCGTGACAACGCCGGTGGCGAGGCCGTCATCGGCTACGAGCGCGACGGCCAGGTCCGCACCGGCACCACCTCGACCACGGTGCAGGCGCGCCCCACCTCCGACACCGACGTGACGCTGACCCAGGTCGGCTTCCTGGGCGTCACCCCCACCTCGCACCTCGAGGTCGTGCGCGGCGGCCCGCTGTTCACGCTGCAGGAGATGGGCGGGATGGCCAAGGACACCGTCGTGGCCCTGGCCACCCTGCCGGTCAAGGTGTGGGACGTCGCGCTGGCCGTGGTCGGGGTGCAGGAGCGCGCCGCCGACAGCCCCATCTCGATCGTCGGCGGCGGCCGGATCGCCGGCGAGGTGACCTCGGCCGAGTCGTTCCCGATCGCCGAGAAGTCGGTCTTCCTGCTCTCGCTGATCGCCGGCTTCAACTTCTTCATCGGCGTCTTCAACTTCGTGCCGCTGCTCCCGCTCGACGGCGGCCACATCGCCAGCGCCGCCTGGGAGTGGATCCGTCGCGGCTGGGCCCGCCTGCGCCGCCGCCCCGACCCCGGCTACGTCGACGCGGCCAAGCTGCTCCCCGTCGCCTACGTCGTGGCCTCCGCCCTGCTGGTGATGGGCGTCGTCCTGATCGTCGCCGACCTGGTCGTCCCGATGGAGCTGGGCCTGCAGTAGCCGCGCCGGGCGGGCGGCCTGCCGGACGTCATACGGGCGGGAGGTCCGTCCGTGCCAGACGTATGACGTCCCGGCGGGCCCGCGGCTGGGCACAGGCGGTCGTTCCCGCGCGGCCCTCCACAGCCGGTGCTCGCCGCGACGCACCTGGGGCGAGCCGGGACGAGGGTCGGGCCATGGACCGACGCCACGACCAGGAACCGCTGCTCGCCCAGGCTCGTGCCCTGGGCCAGGACCAGGGTGGCGTCGTGTCGCGCCCCCAGCTGTACGAGGCCGGTGTGCCGAGGTGGCTGGTCGCGCGCGAGCTGCGGGTGGGCCGCTGGCAACGTCTCAGCGACCAGGCCGTCTGCGTGCACAACGGGCCCGTCGTCGAGGAGGGACACTGGTGGGCGGCGGTGCTCCAGGGCGGGCCCCGCGCCCAGCTCGACGGGGCGTCGGCCCTGCTGGCGGGAGGTCTGCAGCGCTACACGGTGGCACGGGTGCGGGTCACGGTGCCGCGCGGAGCCCGGGTCCGGCGCACCCCGCGCTACGACATCCGGCAGAGCCGTCGCTGGCAGCGCGACGACGTGGTGGCCTCGGGCATCCCACGCACCCGCCCCGCCGTCGCTGCGGTGCGCGGTGCCCTGTGGGCGCGCACCGATCGCGAGGCGACGTACCTGCTGACGGCTGTGGTGCAGCAGGGCCTGGTCTCCCCGGCGGCCCTGGGTGCCGAGATCCTCCGCATCCGTCGCGACCGGCGCCGCGCGCTCCTGCACGCTGTCGTCAACGACCTGCTCGACGGTGCCAGGTCGTTGGGGGAGCTCGACGTGGTGCGCGAGCTCGAGCGACGCGGTCTGCCGCGCCCCGAGCAGCAGGTGCTGCGTCGCGACCACCGCGGCCGGTACTACCTCGACCTCAGCTGGCCGCGCTTCCGGGTCGTCCTCGAGATCGACGGCATCCACCACTCCTGGGCCGAGAACGTGGTGGGCGACGCGCTGCGCCAGAACGCGCTGTCGTTGCAGGGCGACACCGTGCTGCGTCTGCCCCTGCTGGGCTACCGGCTCGAGCCCGACGAGTTCTTCGCGCAGGTCCGGGCGGCCCTGGTCGCGGCTGGTTGGTCGGCGCGGGCGGCGTGACGCGGAGACGTCATACGTCCAGCACGAGGGGACCTCCCGCCCGTATGACGTCCGGCGAGGGGCCGGTGAGTAGCCTGGCGCCATGACCGAGATCAACCTGGGCATGCCCGCAGCACCCCCGCCGGTGCTGGCCCCGCGCCGCCAGACCCGTCAGATCCAGGTCGGCAAGGTGGGGGTGGGCAGCGACCACCCGGTCTCGGTGCAGTCGATGACCACCACGCTGACCTCCGACATCAACTCGACGCTGCAGCAGATCGCCGAGCTGACCGCGAGCGGCTGCGACATCGTGCGCGTCGCCTGCCCCAGCCAGGACGACGCCGAGGCGCTGCCGGCGATCGCGCAGAAGTCGCAGATCCCGGTGATCGCCGACATCCACTTCCAGCCCAAGTACGTCTTCGCGGCGATCGACGCCGGGTGCGCGGCCGTGCGCGTCAACCCGGGCAACATCCGCAAGTTCGACGACCAGGTCAAGGAGATCGCCCGGGCCGCGCAGGACCGCGGCACCTCGATCCGCATCGGCGTCAACGCCGGCAGCCTCGACAAGCGGCTGCTGGAGAAGTACGGCAAGGCGACCCCCGAGGCGCTGGTCGAGTCGGCGAAGTGGGAGGCCGGTCTCTTCGAGGAGCACGGCTTCCGCGACTTCAAGATCTCGGTCAAGCACAACGACCCGGTCGTGATGGTGCGCGCCTACGAGATGCTCGCCGCCGAGGGCGACTGGCCGCTGCACCTCGGGGTCACCGAGGCGGGCCCGGCCTTCCAGGGCACCATCAAGTCGTCGGTGGCCTTCGGCCACCTGCTGGCCCAGGGCATCGGCGACACGATCCGGGTCAGCCTGAGCGCCCCGCCGGTCGAGGAGGTCAAGGTCGGCCTGCAGATCCTGGAGTCGCTCAACCTCAAGCCGCGCCGCCTCGAGATCGTCTCCTGCCCCTCGTGCGGGCGCGCCCAGGTCGACGTCTACAAGCTCGCCGACGAGGTCACCGCCGGCCTGGAGGGCCTCGAGGTGCCGCTGCGGGTGGCCGTGATGGGCTGCGTCGTCAACGGCCCCGGCGAGGCCCGCGAGGCCGACCTGGGTGTCGCCTCCGGCAACGGGAAGGGCCAGATCTTCGTCAAGGGCGAGGTCATCAAGACCGTGCCCGAGTCGAAGATCGTCGAGACCCTGATCGAGGAGGCCATGCGCATCGCCGAGGGCATGGAGAGCGTCGACGGCTCCTCCGCCGAGATCTCCGTCGGCTGAGACCTCCCCGACACGTAGGCTCGGCGACGTGCTGACCACCCGCCACGGCGTCCGAGTGCTCGGAGCCGCCGACCTGGCGGACTTCCTCGCGCTCAGCGAGCGCGACCCCGTGGTCAACGTCTTCGTCGAGCACCGCGCGCGCAGCACGAACCTCGAGCCGCGCTGGCTCGGCGGCGAGGTCTGGGGCCGGTACGCCGACGGGCGCCTGGTGGCCGCCTGCCACGTGGGCGCCAACCTGGTCCCGGTCAACGCCACCCCCGACGACGCCCGGGCCTTCGCCGAGCGCGCCCTGTCGCGCAGCCGCTCGGTGTCGACGATCGTGGGTCCCCACGACGCGGTACGGGCCTTCTGGCAGGTCGTGTCGGGCTCCTGGGGCCCGCCGCGCGAGACCCGCTGGCGCCAGCCCCACCTCGAGCTGTCGGGCCCGGCGGCGGTCGCGGCCGACCCCCGGGTGCGGCGTACGACCCGCGAGGACATGGACCTGCTCTACCCGGCGTGCGTGGCGATGTACACCGAGGAGGTCGGGCTCTCGCCCGAGGCCGGGGGAGGGGCCGACCTCTACCGCGCCCGCGTCGCCCAGCTGGTCAGCCGCGGCTGGTCCTTCGCCCGCTTCGACGGCGGCCGGCTGGTCTTCAAGGCCGAGGTCGCCTGCACCTCCCCGCACGCCGCCCAGATCCAGGGCGTCTGGGTCGCCCCCGACCGGCGAGGCGAGGGCCTGGCGGTCGGCGGGATGGCCGCGGTCGCGGAGATCGTGCGCCGCGAGGTCGCGCCGACGGTCTCGCTCTACGTCAACGAGTGGAACACCGCCGCCCGCCGGGCCTACCGCACCGTCGGCTTCGAGGAGACCGCGCGGTTCTCCACCGTCATGTTCTGAGGGGGCACGGCTGCTCGCCCGGGCGAGCCCGAAACCGGTGCGCGGACCAGCAGCCGCTCGCCGTACCCTTGCGCGCATGACTGCCTCGACGCGGAGCTCTGCCCGGATCCTGCGGATGTCCCAGCTGTTCGTGCGGACGCTGCGCGAGGACCCGGCCGACGCCGAGGTCCCCAGCCACCGCCTCCTGGTGCGCGCCGGCTACATCCGCCGCGCCGCCCCGGGCATCTACACCTGGTTGCCGCTGGGCCTGCGGGTGCTGCGCAACATCGAGGCCATCGTGCGCGAGGAGATGAACGGCATCGGTGCCCAGGAGCTGAGCTTCCCGGCGCTGCTGCCCCGCGAGCCCTACGACGCCAGCGGGCGCTGGACCGAGTACGGCGACGGCATCTTCCGGCTCAAGGACCGCAAGGACGCCGACTACCTGCTCGGCCCCACCCACGAGGAGATGTTCACCCTCGTGGTCAAGGACCTCTACTCCTCCTACAAGGACCTGCCGCTCTCGATCTACCAGATCCAGACGAAGTACCGCGACGAGGCGCGCCCCCGCGCGGGGCTGCTGCGCGGGCGCGAGTTCACGATGAAGGACTCCTACTCCTTCGACGTCGACGACGCCGGGCTCGACGAGAGCTACCAGCAGCACCGCGACGCCTACGTGCGCATCTTCGACCGGCTCGGCTTCGAGTACGTCGTGGTGAAGGCGACGTCGGGCGCCATGGGCGGTTCGCGCTCGGAGGAGTTCCTGGCCAAGGCCGAGGTCGGCGAGGACACCTACGTCAGCTGCACGACCTGCGACTACGCCGCCAACGTCGAGGCCGTCGAGGTGCGCGCTCCCGCGCCGGTGGCCTACGACGACGCGCCGGCCGCCCACGCCGAGCAGACGCCCGCGACGCCGACCATCGAGACGCTGGTCGACCACCTCAACGCCGAGCACCCCCGTGACGACCGCGCCTGGACGGCCGCCGACACCCTCAAGAACGTGCTGGTGCAGCTGCGCCACCCCACGGGCGAGCGCGAGGCGCTGGCCATCGGCGTGCCCGGCGACCGCGAGGTCGACCTCAAGCGCCTCGAGGGCCAGCTCGAGCCCATCGAGGTCGAGCCGATGGACGAGGCGGCGCTCAAGGAGCACCCCGCCCTGGTCAAGGGCTACATCGGCCCCGGCGTGCTGGGCGAGGAGAGCGCCTCGGGCATCCGCTACCTGGTCGACCCGCGCGTGGTCGAGGGCACCCGCTGGGTCACCGGTGCCAACGTCGACGGCAGCCACGTGCTCGACCTCGTCGCCGGGCGCGACTTCACCCCCGACGGCACCATCGAGGCAGCCGACGTGCGCGAGGGCGACTCCTGCCCGCGCTGCGACGACGGGACCCTGCGGACCTCGCGCGGCATCGAGATGGGCCACATCTTCCAGCTCGGTCGCAAGTACGCCGAGGCGCTCGACCTGCGGGTGCTCGACGAGAACGGCAAGCTGGTCACCGTCACGATGGGCTCCTACGGCATCGGCGTGACCCGAGCGGTCGCTGCGGTGGCCGAGGGCACCCTCGACGACATCGGGCTGTGCTGGCCGCGCAACGTCGCCCCGGCCGACGTGCACCTGGTCGCCGCCGGCAAGGACGAGTCGATCATCGCCGCCGCCGAGCGGATCGCCCACGAGCTGGCCGAGGCCGGCGTCGAGGTGCTCTACGACGACCGCGTCGGCAAGGTCAGCCCCGGCGTGAAGTTCAAGGACGCCGAGCTCATCGGGGTGCCGACCATCGTCGTGGTGGGCCGCGGCCTCGCCGAGACCGGCGAGGTCGAGGTCAAGGACCGCGCCACGGGCGAGAAGACCGGGGTCGCCGCCGACCACGTCGTCGCGCACCTGGTCGACCTCGTACGCCGGTGAGCGCCGCGGGAGCGGGCGTGCCGGGCGTGCCCGGCGGGCCGGGGGTGGACGCCGTCATCTTCGACTGGGGCGGCACCCTGACCCGCTGGCACGACGTCGACTTCCACGCCGAGTCGCTCGCGCTGGCCGGCGCCGTACGCCGCACCCCGAGCACCGCCGACGACGCCCTGCTCGACGACCGCGGGGAGCACGCCGCCCGGCTGCTCGGTGCGGGGGAGGTGGTGTGGGGGCGCAGCCGCGACCACCAGCGCAGCGCCACCATCGAGGATCTCTTCGAGGAGGCCGGGCTCGACCACGACCCCGACCTGCTCGCGGCCTACTTCGAGTTCTGGGAGCCGCACACCGCGACCGACCCCGAGGTGCGTCCGCTGTGGGAGGCGCTGCGCGCCGACGGCATCAAGGTCGGCATCCTGTCCAACACGCTGTGGCCGCGCGAGTGGCACGTCGGGTTCCTCGAGCGCGACGGGGTCTACGACCTCGTCGACGGCGACGTCTACTCCAGCGAGATCGAGTGGACCAAGCCCTCGCCGCACGCCTTCCGCGCCGCCATGGGCGCCGTGGGCGTCGACGACCCGGCCCGCTGCGTCTACGTCGGCGACCGGCTCTACGACGACGTGTGGGGCGCCCAGCAGGCCGGGATGCGCGCGGTGCACGTGCCGCACAGCCGGATCCCCGCCGGCCAGGTCGGCCACACCGAGGGCGTCCCCGACGCCGTGGCCCACCGCCTCGCCGACGTGCACGCGATCGTCTCGGGCTGGCGCTAGCCGGCACCGCACTTCTGCAGGTTCGTGCACTGCACGAAGAGGAGGGGGCGCGGGCCTCGCCGCCGGCCCCCGGCCGGGCCACGATCAGCGCACCGGCCGCTCACCCTGCGGCCCCGCGTAGATCGAGGAACCCCGCAGATGACCCTGTCGCACCGTCTCCCCGCCGCCCTGCTGGCCCTGGCCACCCCCGCCCTGGCCGGCGTCCTGCTCGGCACCGCGCTCGCCGCCCCCGCCTCCGCCCAGGTGCCGCTCGACACCCTGACCCCGCGCGTCGCCGAGTGCGTCGAGGGCGGCCAGGACGGCACCGAGGCCGCGCGTGGCGGCCCGCGCGGCACCGACCACCGCGAGGTGACGCGCCGCGAGCAGCGGCGCATCGAGCGCGACATGGCCCGCCGCCTCGAGGCGCGCGGCACCAGGCCGGCCACGGCCGCCCGCGCGGGCGGCACCATCCCGGTCTACGTGCACGTGATGCGCGACTCCGCGGGCGGCGGCGACGTCAGCGACAGCCGCATCCAGCAGCAGGTCGACGTGCTCAACCGCAGCTTCGCCGGCCAGAAGTCGGTCAGCGCCACCGACACCGGCTTCCGCTTCACGCTGGCCGGCATCGACCGGTACAGCAACACCAGCTGGCACCAGGACAAGCAGTCCTCCACCTACCGCCGCCAGACCCGCCAGGGCGGCGCCGACGCGCTCAACATCTGGCTCGTCGACTTCGCCTACCTCGGCGTGGCCACCTTCCCGTGGGACTACGCCCGCAACGGCGCGATCGACGGCATCCGGGTCAACTACACGACGGTGCCGGGCGGCTCGGCGACCAACTACGCCGCCGGCGAGACCACCACCCACGAGGCGGGCCACTGGCTGGGGCTCTACCACACGTTCCAGGGCGGCTGCACGAGCAGCAACGACCTGGTCGCCGACACCCCGGCCCAGTCGAGCTCGACCACCGGCTGCCCGGCCGGACGCGACTCGTGCTCGCTGCCCGGCCTCGACCCGATCCACAACTTCATGGACTACAGCTACGACGACTGCTACCTCGAGTTCACCCCCGGCCAGTCGAGCCGGGCCAACCAGGCCTTCGCCGCCTACCGGTGACCCCGGCCGGCCCTTCCCGGGCCCTTCCCGGGTCGGTCCGGGGTCGTCCCGGGCCGCTGCAGTTAGTTGCATTGCAGGTTTGTGAGGAGGCGAGTGGGGGGCGTGGGGGTGCGGCGCAGGGCATGATCTAGGCGTCAGGAGCGCCGGGCCCCCCAGCAGGGCGCTCCTGACGCCACGCCTGCGGGGGAGATCTCGGGACTCCCTCGCAGGCGGCCGGGGCCGCTCACGGGTGCCGCCCGGCGCTGACCGGCGCTGACCGGCGCCGCGCTCCTCCGCAGGTCAGCCCTGCTGGCCCAGCCCCAGCCCCGGCAGCGGCTCGGCCGCGCCGCCGAAGCCCAGCACCGCCACCGCGGTCTCGGTCAGCACCGCGACCGCCGCTCGCCGGCGGGCCCCCGAGGTGGCCGCCACCAGCGCGGCGTACGTCGAGGCGCAGCGCTGCTCCAGCAGCGCCGCGGTGGCGGAGACCTGCTCGGGGGTGCCGACCGGGCCCGGGGCGTCGTACGCCGCCCGGGTGCCCACCGGCTCCTCGCCGAGCCCACGCAGCTCGACCTCGAGGGCGTCGCGGCGACCGCGGTGGCCGGCCCAGGCCAGCGAGACCCGCTCGTAGAGCTCGGGCGTGGCCGAGAGGGAGGTGGCCGCGCCGAGCGTGCCGTAGACGTGGATCGCCGCGTGCTCGGCGGCCAGGGCCTCCTGCAGCGCCTCGACGGTGCTCATCAGGCACCACCGGCGGGGGAGACCTCGCCCAGCAGCACCTGCTGCTGGGACACCCCGGCGCACACCGCGGCGACCAGCCTGGCCAGGGCGCCGCTCTCGGCGTCGACCGCGAGGTCGACGAGCCGCCGGCGGGCGGTCTCCTCGCGATCGCGCACCGCGTCGAGGGCGGCGGCCGGACGGCCCGGCACCCGTGCCCGTCCCCGGGGGCCCGGGTCGTCGGCGCCGGTGGCCAGCACCGCCTCGAGCTGGGCCCGGTGCGCCCGCAGCGCCGGCGCGAGCGGCCGGCGCAGCGCGCCGTGCCGAGCGCGGGTCGCCTCGAGCAGCGCGACCAGGGCGCCGACCTCGCCCAGCACCCCGGCGACGACGGCCACGTCGGGGTCCTCGCTGCTCGCGCCGGGTGTGAGATCGGTCGCGGGCGCGTCGTTGCAGGCGCCCAGCAGCAGCGGCAGGGGAGCCCCGGCTGCGAGGGCACGCAACGCCGTACGACGGGTCGCGGAGGGCTCGTGGGGCACCGCCCGACCCTACCGGCCGAAGCGCGTCCCGGGCCGGACAGGGGCTATCGTGGCTGCACCGCAACGCCCGCACCAGCACAAGAGAACACCGGAGGTCTCCGACCCGTGACCCAGCCCAACCAGGACACCACCAGGGACCGGATCGAGGCGGAGCTCGTCGCGCCGCTGCTGGCCCTCGAGCTCGACGTCGAGGCCGTGGAGATCACTCCGGCCGGCAAGCGGCGGGTGCTGCGCGTGGCCGTGGACAAGGACGGCGGCGTGACGCTCGACGACGTGGCCGAGGCCACCCGCGAGGTCAACCGGGTCCTCGACGAGTCCGACGTGATGGGGGAGCAGCCCTACACCCTCGAGGTGACCTCGCGCGGCGTGGACCGCCCGCTCACGCTGGAGAGGCACTGGCGGCGCAACACCGGTCGCCTGGTCAAGCTCACCACGACCGACGGCACCTCGCTGACCGGCCGCATCCTCACCGCGGGACCCGAGTCGGCCACCGTCGAGGTCGACGGCGCCGAGCGCGAGGTGCGCTACGCCGACGCGACCAAGGCCCTGGTGCAGGTCGAGTTCAACCGCCCGGCCACCGCCGCCGAGCCCGACGGCGACCAGGACGGCGACCAGGACGGCGACGGGGACGAGATCACCGACGAGAACACCGACGAGTCGGGAGAGGACGCCTGATGGACATCGACATGAGCATCCTGCGGATGCTGGAGCGCGAGAAGGAGATCTCCTTCGAGGTCCTGGTCGAGGCGATCGAGCAGGCGCTGCTGATGGCCTACCAGAAGACCTCGGGCGCCTACGAGGAGGCGCGGGTCGAGCTGGACCGCAAGACCGGGCACGTCACGGTGCTGGCCGCCGAGCTCGACGACGACGGCAAGAAGATCGGCGAGTTCGAGGACACCCCGCAGGGCTTCGGGCGGATCGCGGCCACCACGGCCAAGCAGATCATGCTGCAGCGGCTGCGCGACGCCGAGGACGACCTGCGCTTCGGCGAGTTCGCCGGCAAGGAGGGCGACATCGTCTCGGGCGTGATCCAGCAGGGTCGCAACCCCGACGACGTCATGGTCGACCTCGGCAAGCTCGAGGCCCTGCTGCCCGTCAGCGAGCGGGTGCCCGGCGAGGACTACAGCCACGGCACCCGGATCAAGTGCCTGGTCGTCTCGGTGCGCAAGGGCATGCGCGGCCCCCAGATCACGCTCTCGCGCTCGCACCCCAACCTGGTCAAGCGCCTCTTCGCCCTCGAGGTCCCCGAGATCGCCGACGGCACCGTCGAGATCGCGGCGGTGGCCCGCGAGGCCGGGCACCGCACGAAGATGGCGGTGACCAGCAGCGCGTCGGGCGTCAACCCCAAGGGGGCGTGCATCGGGCCGATGGGCCAGCGGGTGCGCAGCGTGATGGCCGAGCTCAACGGCGAGAAGATCGACATCGTGGACTGGGCCGAGGACCCCGCGGCCCTGGTCGCCTCCGCCCTGTCGCCGGCCCGGGTCACCTCGGTCGAGATCGTCGACGCGGCCGCGCGCTCGGCGCGCGTGGTGGTGCCCGACTTCCAGCTCTCGCTGGCCATCGGCAAGGAGGGGCAGAACGCCCGTCTGGCCGCCCGGCTGACCGGGTGGCGCATCGACATCCGCAGCGACGAGGCCCCCCGCGAGACCGAGGTCGTGGCCCCTCCCTCCTGAGCCTCCCGGTTCGGTGCCTGGGGGTCCGACCCGCTAAGGTTGTCGGTGGTGGTCCATCCAGACGTTGTCCCTGCGCCCACGGCCGATCCCGCGTCCAGCGGGCCCGTCCGCACCTGCGTGGGATGTCGGGAGCGGGCCACCAAGGACGAGCTGTTGCGTCTCGTCGTCGGCTCGGACTCGCACGGCCACCCGGCCGTCGTGCCCGATCCCGGGGGCGGCGCGGCCGGTCGCGGGGCGCACCTGCACCCCACGACCGCGTGTCTCGACCTCGCCGTGCGGAGGAAGGCCTTCGCCCGCGCGCTGCGCGTCAGCGGCGGGCCGGGGCTCTCCAGCGCACCGGTGGCCGAGCACCTCGCGGCCGGCACCAGCACGACCAGCAGCACCATCAGCAGCACCGAAGACAGCGAGGCGGTCCGATGACCGCCCGGACGACCAGGAACTGGAGCAGCAGCTCATGAGCACTCGATGAGTTCTTCCCGATGAGTTTGCACCACCACTAACGGTCCCCAGGACGCCCGTGACCCGGGTCTGGGGCCAGAAGGAGAATTGTGGCCAAGACCCGCGTACACGAGCTCGCCAAGGAGTTCGGCGTCGAGAGCAAGTTCGTTCTCGAGAAGTTCAAGGAGATGGGGGAGTTCGTCAAGTCGGCGAGCTCCACCGTGGAGCTCCCTGCGGAGATGCGTTTCCGCAAGGAGTACGGCGACAAGCTGAAGGCCCAGGCGCCTGCCAGCCCCGCCCCGGCCAGCCCGGCCTCCGGGGCCTCCGGTGCGGCGGCCGGCTTGGGCGCCTTGGGGCC
>NZ_JBDYKJ010000014.1:0-80525 GCF_040012395.1 Nocardioides sp. 31GB23
AGATTTGGGACGGGTCGGGGAGGGTGGGGCACATGGACGACCTGGGGACGACGTACGACGGCCCGCGCCCGGCGCGGCGGGTGGTCTCGCTGGTGCCGTCGCTGACCGAGGCCCTGGTCTCGGTCGAGCGCTCCGCGGTGGTGGGGGCGACCGACTGGTGCATCCGGCCCACCGACCTCGAGACCACGCGGGTGCGGGGCACCAAGAACCCCGACCTCGCCGCGGTCCGGGCGCTGGAGCCCGACGTGGTGGTGGCGAACAAGGAGGAGAACCGCGAGCTCGACGTGCGCCGGCTGCGGGACTCTGGGGTACGGGTCTGGGTCACCGACATCGAGACCGTGCCCGGCGCCGTGGCGTCGATGGAGCGGCTGCTCGACGGCATCGGCTGGCAGCGTCCCGACTGGCTGGCCCGGGCCCGCGAGCTGTGGTGCGGGCCGCTGCCCGAGGTGACGAGGCGGGTGGTGGTGCCGATCTGGCGCGACCCGTGGATGGTCGTCGGCCCGGCCACCTTCACCAGCGACCTGTGCCGCCGGCTGGGGTGGCAGACGCTGCCCGACGCCGGTGACGCCGCCGAGGGCCGCTACCCGTCGCTCGACGTGGCGCAGATCGACGCCCTCGGCGCCGACGCCGTGCTGCTGCCCGACGAGCCCTACGAGTTCACGGCCACCGACGGGCCCGAGGCGCTGCGCTCGCCCTGCGAGCTCGTCGACGGGCGGCTGCTGACCTGGTACGGGCCCTCGCTGCTCGACGCGCGCACCTCGGTGGAGCGCCGCGGCGCCTGACGACGCGCCCGCGCGGGCCGACCCGGCATCGTGAACAGCCAGGTCGCCCCGAGGCGCAGCAGCACCCAGTGCGCGGCCAGCGAGACCACCACCGCGACCGCGGTGACCACCAGCGGGTGCAGCACGCCGCGCACGACCGAGCCCTCCTCGAGGTCGACCAGCGGCGGCAGGTGCAGCAGGCTGGCCAGCACCACCGTGTGCAGCACGTAGATCGGCAGCGTGCGGCGACCGACCCAGCCCAGCAGCCGCGCCGGCGGTCCGCTGCGCGCCAGCACCGCGGCGACCCGCAGGCCCAGCGGCACGCCGACGACGCTGGCCACCAGCAGGTGCACGCTGATCGGCAGGGGCAGCCGCGCCAGCAGCACCGCGAGCGCGACGTACGCCGCCGCCACCGGCAACAGCCCGCCCCACCGCCCGCGCGGCCCCTCGGCCAGGCGGCGCACCACCCGCGGCGCCAGCGCGCCCAGGGCGAAGTAGGTGAAGTGGAAGAGCACGGAGAAGCGGTTCCACTGCTCGATGCCCAGCTGGGAGGAGAGCGCCGAGACCAGGGCGGCGCCGCCGAGCACCCAGCCGGCGGGCAGCCCGGCCAGCAGCTTGGCCAGCACGAAATAGAGCGCCAGCGCGTAGAGGAACCACACGCCGGTCGAGGCCCAGACCAGGTCCTCGGCCAGCTCACCGAGGTCCTGGGTGCGGTTCATCGGCAGCAGCCGCTCGACCGAGAAGAACGCGCCGAGCAGCAGCAGCCACACGACGTAGGTGTAGTACGGCGCCAGCGCGCGGCGGCGCACCTGCGCCCAGGGCCGGTGCACGGCGCGGGCGGCCACGTAGCCGCTGAGCACGAAGAACAGCGGCATCCGCACCGGCTTGAGGGCGCTGGTCACCGCGCCCCAGCCGGCCGCCACCGCGGCCAGCGGCTCGGGGGCGTCGAGGCCGAGGTTCTTGACGACCGCGTGGTGCAGCACCACCAGCAGGATGGACAGCCCCTTGGCCACGTCGATCCACAGGACCCGGGAGGTGCCGGCACCGGCGACGACGGGTGCGGCGGAGGCGGGCAGGGGGGTGTGCACGGCTCCGAGTGTCCGGCCCCGGCACGCGCGAGCGGCAATCACGACCCCCCGTCGTGACCGGCTTCACAGCCCCCGCCCAGCCCCGCCCAGCCCGCCTGTGGGCGCGGTTCAGCCCTCGTCGGAGCGTGGCCGCACCAGCGCGGTGGCCGAGGGGCGCCCGCGCAGCACGGTCGACCCGGCGTCCTCCCACCGGCCGGCCTCGTCGCCCGCCCCGGCCCGCTCGGCGGCCTGCACCGTCTCGCGGGTGCTGAGCACCCGCAGCCGCTCGGCCTTGGCGAGCTCGGTGAGCCGGGCGGCGGCGTTGACCGCGTCGCCGATCACCGTGTACTCGAGGCGGCTGCGCGTGCCGACGTTGCCGGCCACGGTCGGACCGGTGCACACGCCGATGCCGGCGGCGACGTCGGGCCGCTCGGCGCGCAGCCGCTCGTCGATGCGGCGCGCGGCCGCCAGCGCCGCGGCGGCGTGGCCCGGCTGGTCGACCGGAGCGCCGAAGACCGCGAGGACCGCGTCGCCGATGAACTTGTTGACCAGGCCGCCGGCCCGGTCGACCTCGTCGACGACCACCTCGAAGAACGCGTTGAGGACCGCGACCACCTCGGCCGGCTCGCGCTCGGCGGCCATCGCCGTCGAGCCCACGAGGTCGACGAAGACCACGCTGACCTCGCGGGTCTCGCCGCCCAGCCGCACCTCGCCGCCGCTCGCCGCCCGGGCGACCTCCCGGCCCACGTGGCGACCGAACACGTCGCGCAGGTGCTCGCGCTCGCGCAGGCCCTCGGCCATCCGGTTGAACCCGGCCTGCAGCTCGCCGAGCTCGGTGGCGTCGTAGACCGCGACCCGCTGGTCGAGGTCGCCGCGCTCGACCTCCAGCAGCGCCAGGCGGACCGAGGTCAGGGGCGCCACGACCGACCGGGCGTTGAGCACGGTGACCAGGAGCCCGACCACCAGCACCACTCCCCCGAGCACCAGCACCTCGACGGCCAGGCGGCGGGTGCTCACGGAGTCGCCGACCAGCACCAGCAGCGCCGCCAGCGACAGCCCGACGACCGGGGCGGCGGTGCCGAGCAGCCAGAACATCAGCATCCGCCCGCCGACGCCCAGGCCGCGGGGGCGTCGTCCGTCCTCCCGGGCGGTGCCGCCGGCCAGGGCCCGGGCGGCGACCGGGCGCAGCGCGAACTCGGAGAACAGGTAGGCGACCGCGCAGGCGACGACGCCGCCGATGGCCACCGTCAGCCCGGTGCTGAGCGCGCGCTCGGGCTGCAGCGACAGCGCCAGGGCGACGAAGAGCGCGTCGGCGACCAGCCAGAGCACGCCGGCCAGCACGGTGAGCCGCAGCGGCACCCGCAGCACCCGGCGCCGCTCCCGCGGGGTCGGGTCGGCGCCGCCGAGGGCCCACCGCAGGCTGCGCAGCGCGACCCGGGTGCCCCAGGCGGTGCCGACCACGAGCGCGACACCGACGTAGACGGGCACCGCGACCGCCAGGGCCAGCCAGGTCGCGCCCTCCGGCGCCGGGGCGGTGACCACGAAGAGCGAGAGCAGCAGCACGACACCGGCGCCGATGCCGTGGGTGAGCGTCAGCGCCAGGGTCAGGAGCACCTGCACCCGCACCCGCAGCCGGCGCGTCGACTGCGTCTCGGTGCCGAGCAGCCACGAGCCGAACGGCGTACGCCGCGCGCGGGAGCGGCGTACGGACCGGTCGGCCGCGGCCGGGGCCGGGTCCTGGGGGAAGTCCTCCACGCCGCGCATCATCGCGCACGCGCCCGAAGGGGTGACGTTGTAGAAGGTTTGTGCAATGTTGTGTAGATTCTTGTTCAGGTCGGCGGACCTCCCCCGCAGGACACCGAGCAGCACATCGAGCAGGACACGGAAGGCAGCAGGACATGACCAGCACCCTCGCCGAGCGACGCACCACCTTCCGCGCCTCCGACGCCGAGCGCGCCGCGGCTACCACGAGCCTGCTGGCCCGCGCCGCGGCCACCACCGACGAGGACGAGCGGCGCGCCTGCCACGACGAGGTCGTGCGGGTGAACATGCGCGTCGCCGAGGCGGTGGCGCGGCGCTACGCCCGGCGCGGCGTGCCGGTCGAGGACCTCACCCAGATCGCGTACCTGGCGCTGGTGCGGGCCGTGCGCCGCTACGACGCCGCGCACGAGCGCGACCTGCTGGCCTACGCCGTGCCGACCATCGAGGGCGACATCCGCCGGCACTTCCGCGACCACGGCTGGACCATCCGGCCGCCGCGCGACGTGCAGCGCGCCCACACGCGCCTGCTGCGCACCGGCGCCAGCCTCGACCGCTACGACACCGGCGCGCTCAACGACCTCGCCTCCCAGGTCGAGGAGCCGGTCGAGGTGGTGCGCGAGGCGCTGTCGGCCCGCACCTGCTTCTCGCTGCTCTCCCTCGACCAGCCCATCGGCTCGGGCGGCCCGGGCTGGGGCGACGGGGAGGGCCCCACCCCCGACGTCGCCGACGTGGCCGACCGCTCGCAGGAGCAGGCCGAGGCGCGGCTGCTGGTGCGCCCGCTCGTCGCGTCGTTGGGCGAGCGCGAGCAGCGGATCCTGCGCTGGCGCTTCGTCGAGGAGCTCTCGCAGCGCGAGATCGCCGAGCGGCTGGGCCTCTCGCAGATCCAGGTCTCGCGCCTGCTGCAGCGGGTGCTCACCCAGATGCGGGGCGCGCTCGCCGAGGCCGTCTGAGGCCTCGCGGACGCCGCGCGGCGCCCTCGGGGAGATACTGACGAGCCCCGGCACGCCGTGCAGGGTTCGTCTAAACTCCGGGGCACCATGGCCTCCCGACCCGCACCGCGCTGGCGCATCGGCGTGCTGGCCTCGCGCGTCGGCGTCTCCGAGACGCTGCTGCGCGCCTGGGAGCTGCGCTACGGGCTGCTGAGCCCCACCCGCAGCGACGCCGGCTACCGCCTCTACGGCCCCGAGGACGAGCGCCGCGCCCGCGCCATGCAGGACGCCCGGCGCCGCGGCGTGCCCGCCGGCCAGGCCGCCGCCGAGGTGCTGGCCGCCGAGCGCTCCGGCAGCCTGCTGCCCGGGGCGCCCGCCCCGCGCTACGCCACCAGCGGCGCCCTCGACGTCTCCCGCACCCTCGACGAGCTGCGCGCGGCGATGGTCGCCTACGACGTCAGCTCGATGCACGCCGCGCTCGACCGCGTACTCGCCGACGTGTCGGCCGAGACGGCCATCAAGGACGTGCTGCTGCCCTTCCTGGCCGGCGTGGGCGACGGGTGGGCCCGTGGCGACTTCGACGTGGCCGACGAGCACTTCGCCAGCGACCTGGTCAGGGCCAGGCTCGCGGCGCTCTCGATCGCGCCGGGCTCGCGCAGCGGCCCGCTGGCGCTGCTGGCCTGCCCGCCCCGCGAGCAGCACGACATCGCCCTCAAGGCCTTCGAGGTGGTGCTGCTGCGCGCCGGCTGGCGCACCCGGTTCCTGGGCCCGCGCACCCCCGTGGCCTCCCTCGAGGTCGCCGTCGGGGTCATCGCGCCCGACCTGCTCGTCCTGGCCGGCACCGGTCCCGGCGCCTTCGACGTGGCCGACGCCGACCGCGCGAGCGTCGAGCGGCTCTCCGGGGCCACGCGCGTGGTGATCGCGGGCGCCGCCGCCGACGAGGGAGCCGCGCTGCGGTGGGGCGCCGAGGTGCTCGAGGGCGACCCGGTCACCGCTGCCCGCTCGCTGGTCGGCACCGGCCGCCGAGCGGCCCGGGAGGGCACCGAGGACGACGCGCGGCCCTGAGGCGGCAACGTGCCCATGCACGCCGGCTTCAAACCTCCGCCCACCCGGACGGGTGAAAAGACCGGCGAAGACGGTTGAACTCTGCACCAAGCGGACATCACTGATGTGTAGGCAGTCCGGCGCACGACGTCGCGGCGCCGCCCCAGACACAGCTCATCCGTCACAGCCGAAACCCAGAGGTGTTGAGAATGACGCACGAGAACGCCGCCCCGCTGACCGTCACGATGGTCGACGACCACGACCTGGCCGTGGCCGGCCTGCAGACGCTGCTGACGCCGTACGCCGACCGGGTGCGCCTGGTGGACATGCGCCAGGCCCTGGCGCACCCCGAGGACCTCGACGTGGTGCTCTACGAGCCCGTCGGCCAGTCCGCCTTCGGTGCCGCGATGCTGCGCGACCTGCAGCGCTCGGCCGACGCCCACCCGGTGGTGTTCAGCTGGGCCACCGGCGACCAGCTGCCGACGTCGACGGCCAACATGTACCTGCCCAAGACGCTGACCGCCGCGCAGCTCGTCGTGGCCCTCGAGGACCTGGTCTCCGGCCGTCGCGTCCCGGAGGCCCCGGCCCCCGAGAAGGCGCCGGTCGTCGAGGCCCCGGCCCCCGCCCCGCTGCGCCCCGAGGCGCCCGCCGGCAGCCGCCTGACCCCGCGCGAGCTGGAGATCCTGACCCTGATCACCGCCGGCATGACCAACGGCGAGATCGTCGAGAAGCTCAACCTGAGCATCAACTCGATCAAGACCTACATCCGCCAGGCCTACCGCAAGATCGACGTCGAGCGCCGCACCCAGGCCGTCGCCTGGGGGATGGCCAACAACCTCGCCGTCCAGGAGAGCGCCGAGGCCTCCGAGGCCGTCGAGGTCGAGGCGTCGATGGCGGGCTGAGCCAGCACCCAGCACCACCAGCACGACCAGCACGACCCGCACGGGCGGGGGCGTCGGACCCACACGGTCCGGGAGGACGCCCCCGCCCGCGGTGCGTCCGGGGTCTCGTCCACCGGCCTGGAATCGGCGGGCTCAGGGTGGGAAGGTTAGCCTCACCAACACCCGGACGTCCGTCCGCGGCCTTCCCCGCCCGCTCCAGGAGACATCGAGTGAAGCGCAGCGCCCGCCCCGCCCTCACCGCCGTGGCCACGTCGGCGGTCCTCGCCCTCACCGGCTGCTCCGCGCTGGGCGGCGGCGACGACGCGGACCTGCAGATCTACACCGCGCGCCACTACGACCTCGAGGAGGCCTTCGCCGACTTCACCGACGAGACCGGCATCAGCGTCGAGTTCCTCTCCGGTGACGACGCCGAGCTGCTCGAGCGGCTCAAGGCCGAGGGCGACTCCACCCCCGCCGACGTGTTCATGACCGTCGACGCCGGGATGCTGTGGAACGCCGCCGAGCAGGACGTGCTCGAGCCGGTCGACTCGAGCGTGCTCGACCAGGCGGTGCCGGAGGACCTGCGCGACCCCGACGGGCAGTGGTACGGCCTGGCGATGCGCGCCCGCACGGTCGTCTACGACCCCGAGAGCGTCGACCCGGGCGACCTCGACGCCGTCGACACCTACGCCGCCCTCGGCGACCCGCAGTGGGCCGGGCGGGTCTGCATGCGCGACGAGACGGCGTCGTACACCCAGAGCCTGGTGGCCAGCCTGATCGACCTGCACGGGCGCGACGAGGCCCTCGCGATCGTCCAGGGCTGGGTCGCCAACGACGTGCAGATCATGAGCAACGACGTCGAGCTGCTCGAGGCCATCGACGCCGGCGGGTGCGACATCGGGATCAGCAACCACTACTACCTGGCGCGGATGCTCGAGGAGGACCCCGACTTCGACGTCGAGCTCTACTGGGCCAGCCAGGACGGCGACGGCACCCACGTCAACATCTCCGGCGCCGGGCTGGTCGCGGGCACCGAGGCCCCCGAGGAGGCCCAGCAGCTCCTCGAGTGGCTGGCCACCGACGGCCAGAGCGCCTTCGTCGACGCCAACCACGAGCTGCCCGTCAACCCCGAGGTCGACCCCGAGCCGCTCGCGGCGTCCTTCGGCGAGTTCGACCGGATGCCCGTCGACGCCCGCGCCTACGGGTCGCTGAACTCCGAGGCCGTCGAGCTGCTCGACGAGGCCGGGTACCGCTGAGGTGAGCAGCACCGCCCGGGGCGCGGGGCGACCCGGGTGGTCGCTGGCGGTCGTGCTGATCGCGCTGGTGGTGGCCAGCCCGGTGCTGGCCGTCGCCGCCTACGCCCTGGGCCAGGGCGGGCTGCGGATGCCCGGCGGGGTCGCCGAGATGGTGGCCACCACCCTGGCGCTGCTGCTGCTGGTCGCCGCGGGCACCGCGGTGCTCGGCACCGGGCTGGCGTGGCTGGTCACCGCCTACGAGTTCCCGCTGCGCTGGGTGCTGAGCTGGCTGCTGGTGCTGCCGCTGGCGATGCCGGCCTACATCCTGGGCTTCGTCTTCCTCTCCACCTTCGACTACGCCGGGCCCGTCCAGGGCGCGCTGCGCTCGGTGCTGGGCGACGGCCTCGGCGCACTGCCGGTGCGCTCGCTCGGCGGCGCGGTCGTCGTGCTGGTGCTTACGCTCTACCCCTACGTCTACCTGCTGACCCGGGCGGCGTTCCTCGAGCTCGCCCCGACGGCGTACGACGCGGCGCGCACGCTGGGCGCCTCGCGCGCCCGGGCGTTCCGCACCGTGCTGCTCCCGCTGGCGCGGCCGTCGCTGGCCGCGGGCCTGGCGCTGGTGACGATGGAGGTCCTCACCGACTTCGCGACGGTGCAGTACTTCAACGTGCGCACGGTCTCGGTGGGGGTCTACCTGACCTGGAAGGGCACCTACGACGTCGGCTCGGCCATCTCGCTGGCGGTGCTGGTGCTGGTCTTCGCCGTGGCCGTGCTGGCCGCCGAGCGGGCGCTGCGCGGCCGGGCGCGCTACCACCAGAAGGGCGGGCGCGGGCGCGGCCTCGAGCGGCGTCGCCTCACCGGCTGGCGCGCCGCCGCGGCCACCGCCGCCGGGCTCGGCGTGGTGGGCGCGGCCTTCGCGCTGCCGGTGCTGCGCCTGGTCGCCTGGGCGGTCTCGGCGCTGCGCGACGACGCCGGCGCGGTCGTCGACGAGCGCTTCGTCGACAACCTGACCAGCTCGCTGGTGGTGGCCGCGATCGCCGCCGTGGTGTGCGTGCTGGTCTCCCTGACGATCTCGCACGCGCTGCGCCTGGGCGGCGGGCCGCTGGTGCGCGGCGCCGCCCAGGTCACGACCTTCGGGTACGCCGTGCCCGGCGCGGTCGTCGGCATCGGCGTGCTGGCCGTCTTCGCGGGCGCCGACCGGGCGCTGGTCGCGCTGGGGGTCGAGGGCGGCACCGGGCTGCTGGCGACCGGCTCGGTCCTCGGCATCCTGGTCGCCTACGTCGTGCGGTTCACCGCGCCGGCGTACCAGGCGGTCGAGGCGAGCTTCTCGCGCGTCTCCCCCAGCATCAGCGCCTCCGCGATGACCCTCGGCGCCGGGCCGGGCCGGCTGCTGCGGCAGGTGCACCTGCCGCTGGCGCGCCCCGGGGTGGCGGTGGCGGCGACGCTGGTGCTCATCGACGCGGTCAAGGAGCTGCCGCTGGTGCTGATGCTGCGCCCCTTCGGCTTCACGACCCTCTCGGTGTGGGTCTACGAGCTGGCCTCGGAGAACTTCTGGGAGCGCGCCGCGCTGCCGGCGCTGCTCATCGTCGCCGTGGCCGTGGTGCCGGTCGTGCTGACCTTCCGGGCCACCGGCACCCGCCGGCCCGACGCGGCCGCACCCGGTGGCGCCGCGGCGCCCTCGGCCCTGTCGGGCTCGCTGCCGCCGGCACCCGGCCAGGTCAGCACCACCCTGACCCTCGACCCGGGCCGGTCGGGCACGCCAGGCAGGATGGAGCAATGACCAGCACCCGCAGCGGCGGCGCCACCCGGGCCACCACCGTCGGCTACGGGACCCCGGCGCTCGAGCTCGTCGGGGCGACCAAGAGCTACGGCTCGCACCCCGCGGTGTGCGGCGTCGACCTGGCCGTCACCGCCGGCGAGGTGGTGACCGTGATCGGGCCCTCGGGCTGCGGCAAGTCGACGCTGCTGCGCCTGGCCGCGGGCCTGGAGCGGCCCGACAGCGGCGAGGTGCGGGTGGGGGGCCGCGTGGTGGCCGGCTCGACGTGGGTGCCGCCCGAGCGCCGCCGGGTGGGGATGGTCTTCCAGGACCACGCGCTCTTCCCCCACCTCGACGTCGCCCGCAACGTGGCCTTCGGCCTCGACACCCTGCCCCGCGCCGAGCGGGCCGGCCGGGTCGCCGAGGTGCTCGAGCTCGTCGGCCTGGGCCACCTGGGCCACCGGCACCCCCACGAGCTCTCCGGCGGCGAGCAGCAGCGGGTCGCGCTGGCCCGGGCGCTCGCGCCCCGGCCGACCGTCGTGCTCCTCGACGAGCCGTTCTCCTCCCTCGACGCCAACCTGCGCACCCAGGTGCGCACCCAGACCCTCGAGGCGCTGCACGAGACCGGCAGCGCCGCGCTGGTGGTCACCCACGACCAGACCGAGGCGCTCTCGCTCGGCGACCGGCTGGCGGTGCTCAAGGACGGCCTGCTGCGCCAGGTCGGCACCCCCAGCGAGGTCTACGAGTCACCCAGCAGCCGGTTCGTCGCGGCGTTCATGGGCGAGGCCGACTTCCTGCCCGCGCACGTGCACGACGCGCTGCTGACCTGCGAGATCGGCGTGGTGTCGACGGTGCCGGGCTGGGGCCGCACCGACCTCGACGTCGAGGTGATGCTGCGCCCCCACGAGGTCGCGCTGCGCGTCGACCGGGGCTCGCGCCACCTGGTCGAGCGGGTGGAGTACCACGGCGCGTTCGTGCTGCACCACGTGCGGCTGGCCTCGGGCAGCACCGTGCGGTCCTGGCAGCAGCACGACGTGCAGCACGCGCCGGGCACCTCCGTCGCGGTCTCGGTCGTGCCGGGCTCGCGCCCGGTGCTGCTGGCCGGCGACGAGGCGCTCAGCGCCCCGCCCGCCACCGCCCGCCGCTGACCCGGCCCATATCTCGCGCTGACCCGGCCTGGATCTCGCGCTGGGCCGGCCCGAACCTCACGTCGACCCGGCCCGAACCTCGTGTCCGCGCGACCAGGCACGCCGGGGTCGAGAGCCGGGGCACTGCCGAGGCGGCTCCTCGAGCGGGTGACCAGACTGCCGCGGAAGGTCGGCAGGAGGTCTGCGCCGGGTCGGGGCGAAGATCGGGCCGGGTCAGGGGGAAGTTCAGGCCGGGTCGGCGGGAGATCTGCGCCGGGTCAGGGGGAAGTTCAGGCCGGGTCGGCGGGAGATCTGCGCCGGGTCGGGGGGAAGTTTGCGCCGGGTCGGCGGGCGTGGCGGAGCCGGCGCTCGGCGCGGGTGGCGACCCGCCAGGCGAGCACGCCGACCACGAGGCTGAGCAGGGTGGCCAGGGCGGGGTAGTCGTCCTCGAGGTGCGGGTAGACCTGCCAGTGGGTCAGGTAGATGTAGAGGGAGCCGCCGGCCAGGCAGGCGACCAGGCGGGCCGCGGTGGCCGGCAGCCGGACCCGGCGCGACCAGGTCAGCACCAGCAGGCCAGCGACCACGACGGCGCTGCGGGCGTCGTCGGCGAAGAAGCCCGGCACCGTGAGCACGGCGAGCGCCGAGACGACCAGCCGGTGGCCGGTGGTGCGGGCGCGGGCGACGGCCCAGCCCAGGGTCAGCAACCAGGCCACGACCGGGGCGCGGTGGATGACGTCGCCGTCGGGCAGCGGCACCAGCTCGTAGCGGGCCAGCAGCGCCAGCAGGGTCAGGGCGACCGGGAACCAGAACGGCCAGCGCCGCTCGGTGCGGTCGAGCACCGGCACGGCGACCAGCGCGGCGACCCCGAGCACCAGCAGCACCAGCGCCTCGACGAACCAGTGGTGCCAGGCGGGCTCGGTCCAGCCCGGGGGGCCCAGGAAGCCGTTGACCAGCAGCGCGGTCTGCCAGGGGTAGGCACCCAGCAGCAGCGCGGTGCCGCCGATCCACAGCACCGCCGGCACCACCACCCGCGCGGCGCCGGTGAGGAGCCGCCGCACCCGCTCGCGGCGGGTCACGTCGCCCAGGGCGAAGCGGGCCAGGTTGAAGCCGGCGAGCGCGAGCAGCAGGTGGGCCCCGCCGAGCAGGGTGAGCAGGTCGGCGTGGGTGCCGACCACGGCCACGATCGCCACGGCGCGCAGCACCACGTTGGTCTCGACGGCGCGGCCGCGACGGGTCCGTGCCACACCGGCGCCCTCGAGCTCGCCGACGGTGCGCAGGTGCCAGTCGGGCGGCAGGTGGCCCAGCGCCTCCTCGAGGCGCACCGAGGTCTCGACGTAGGTCAGGGAGTCGCCGCCGAGGCCGGCGAACGTGTCGTCGTCACCGACCGGGCGGCCCAGCACCGCGGTGAGCACGTCGCGCACGGTCTCGGGCTGCGCCGGGCCGGACCGCTCGGGCGCGGGCCGCGCGAGGGCGGCCACCGCCCGGTGGTCGGGCTTGCCGTTGGCCACCCGGGGCAGCTGCGCCACCGCGTGCACCTGCACCGCCGCGGCCGGCAGCCCGGTGGCGGCGGTGACCAGGCGGCGTACGCGGGCGAGCAGGCGGGTGGCCCCGCCGGTGGCCCGCGGCTCGACGGCCACGACCAGCTGCTCGGCGGCGCCGTCGACCGGCGGGGTGCTCGCGACCAGGGCGCGCACGCCGTCGTCGACCAGCGCGCGCTCGACGCGGTCGAGGTCGATGCGCAGCCCCATCACCTTGGCGGTGCGCGAGAGCCGGCCGACCACCTCCCACAGCCCGTCGTCGCCGCGGCGGGCCAGGTCGCCGGTGCGCAGCCGGTGCACCTCGCGGCCCCGGGCCAGGTCGCCGGGGCACTCCGCGTAGCCGAGCATCACGTTGGGGCCCTCGTAGACGAGCTCGCCGGTGCCCGCGGGCGAGCCGGGCACGTCGGCGAGCTCGAAGCGGCCGCCGGGCACGGGCAGCCCGATCGTGCCGGGCCGGGCGCCGGCGAGGTCGGGCGGCAGGTAGGCCATCCGCGCGGTCGCCTCGGTCTGGCCGTACATGACGAAGAGGTCGAAGCCGCGGCGCTGGCCCAGCTCGGCGTAGGCCCGCACCCGCTCGGGCGCCATCGCCCCGCCGGCCTGGGTGAGGTAGCGCAGGGTCGTGGGGGCCACCTCGTCGAGCCCGATCCGCTCGAGCAGCTCGAAGGTGTGCGGCACCCCGGCCAGCGAGGTGGCGCCGTGCTCGCGGGCGGCGGCCCAGAAGCACGGGTCGACGACCGAGGCGTCGCTGAGCAGCACGCCGGCGCCGCGCAGCAGGTGGGTGTGCAGCACCGAGAGCCCGTAGCAGTAGTGCAGCGGCAGGCTCAGCGCCGCCAGGTCGTCGTCGCGCAGCGGGAGGTAGGCAGCGATCGACTCGGCGTTGGCCTGCAGGTTCTCGGCGCTCAGGCGCACCAGCCGGGGCGAGCCGGTGCTGCCCGAGGTCGAGAGCAGGGCGGCCAGCTCGGGGTGCAGGTCGTGGGCGCTGCCGGGGCGCTGCTCGTCGAGGGCGTCGCCGCGCGCCACCACGTCGGGGTCGTACGCCGCCCGCGTCGCGGTCACCACGTCGGGCCGGGCCGCGTCGACGACGACCACCGGGTGCCCGCCCGCGAGGGCGGCCAGGTAGGTGGCGACCGAGTCGACGTCGGAGGCCATCTCGAGCAGCACCAGGCGGCGGACCGGCCCGAGGCGCTCGGCGCGCTCGGCGACGAGCGCGGCCAGGTCGGCGTACGAGACCACCCCCTCGTCGTGCACCAGGGCGCGGCGCCGCCCCCAGGCCGCGAGGTCGCGCGCGAACCCGACGCCCGGGGCGGGAGTCGTGGTGGGCGCCCCGGAGCGGTCCGGGAGGTGGGGGGCGATGCTCACCCCCCGAGGGTAAGGCAAGGCTCACCTATGCACGAGTCGTGGTCCCGTCCACCGGACCCGTCTCCTCCGATCGGTCAGTTCCCAAGACGTCTCCTCAGGTTCGCCGGACACGCGGCGCGAGCCGGGTCCACGATGACCGGGGCGACCCGGGAGGGGCCGCCCACCACCCCGACGACCTGACGACCTGACGAGGGAGCCTGCCCATGAGTCTCGACCGCACCACCCCCCACCCCGGCGCCGACCGCGCGCTGCCGCGCCTGGGCGCGCGCGCCGCCACCGCCGCCACCGTGCTGGCGCTGACCGCCGGCACCCTGGGCGCCGGGGGCCTGGCCGCCGGCGCCGCGAACGCCGCACAGACCTCCCCCCGGGTCTCCGCCGCGGCCGTGGCCGGCACCGGCCTCCACACCGGTGCCGTCGAGGAGCGCCGCGCCCGCACCTGCCAGGAGGCCAAGCAGGACCTGCGCAAGGCCAAGAAGTCGGTGAAGAAGGCCCGCAAGGCCAAGCACAACCGCGCCACCAAGGTGTCCCGGGCCAAGAAGCGGGTGGAGAAGCGCAAGAACCGGCGCGACAAGCTGTGCGCGACCGGCGGTGGCACCACGACGCCCGGCCAGGTGCAGGACGAGGTCGACGAGTCGCGCGACGCGCTCGGCTCGCTGCCGCTGGGCCAGCTCGGCGCACTGCTGCCGGCCGAGCTCACCGGCCAGCTCGACGCCGCCACCGCACAGCTGCAGGACCTGCTGGGCCAGCTCGAGGCCGGCATCCCCGGCGCCGACGCCGGTGAGCTGGCCGAGATCCTCGCGGCGCTGCAGGCGATGGACGTGCCCGGCCTGGTCGCGGCGGTCCAGTCCCTGCTGGGCGAGCTCACCGGTGGTGGGTTCGAGGGTACCGACCCGGCCGCGGTCAGCACCGTCCTCACCACGCTGCTGGGCGGGCTGCCCGGCGGCACCGGCCTGCCGGGCGCCGACCTGGGCCAGCTCGCCGGCGCCCTCGCGGCGCTGCAGGGCGCCCTGGGCGCCTTCGACCCCGCAGCCGGGCCCGCCGGCCTGCTGGCGGCGGCCGAGGGCCTGGCCACCGCGCTGACCGGCCTGGCCGGCCAGCTCGACGGCGCCGACCTCGGCCCGCTGCTCGGGCTCTTCACCGAGCTGCAGGACCTCGGCGCGCTGTCCGGCGCCGACCCCACCGGCGTCTTCGCCCAGGTGCTCGAGGCACTGGTCGGCGAGCTCGGCTCGGCCGGCTTCCTCGACCAGCTCGGCGGCGCGATCGACGCGGGCACGCTGGCACTGCTGCTGGGCTCGCTCGGCGACGTGCTGGGCGACCTGCTGGGCGGGCTGCCGGGCCTCCCGCTGCCCCGCGCGGCGGGCTGAGCCGGGCCGCGCGTCGGCGTACACGCTCGAGGAGCTTCATCGGCCACCCGGGAGATTCATCGGCCGGCCGATGAAACTCTCCCGGCCGCGCCTCAGTCGGAGCCGACGCCGCCCAGGCGCAGCCAGGTGTCGACGACGGTGTCGGGGTTCAGCGACATCGACTCGATGCCCTGCTCGAGCAGCCACTGCGCGAGGTCGGGGTGGTCGGAGGGGCCCTGGCCGCAGATGCCGACGTACTTGCCCTGGGCCTTGCAGGCCTTGATGGCCAGCTCGAGCATGTAGAGCACGGCGGGGTCGCGCTCGTCGAAGCCGTCGGCGACCAGGCCGGAGTCGCGGTCGAGGCCCAGGGTCAGCTGGGTCATGTCGTTGGAGCCGATCGAGAAGCCGTCGAAGTGCTCGAGGAACTGCTCGGCCAGCACCGCGTTGGAGGGCACCTCGCACATCATCACGACCTTGAGGCCGTTCTCGCCGCGCACCAGGCCGTGCTGGGCCAGCAGGTCGATCACCCCGCGCGCCTCCTTGAGCGTGCGCACGAACGGGATCATCACCCAGACGTTGGTCAGGCCCATCTCGTCGCGCACGTGGCGCAGCGCCTCGCACTCCATGGCGAAGCACTCGGCGAAGTCCTCGGAGAGGTACCGCGAGGCGCCGCGGTAGCCGATCATCGGGTTCTCCTCGTCGGGCTCGTAGCGCTCGCCGCCGACGAGGTTGGCGTACTCGTTGGACTTGAAGTCGCTCATCCGCACGATCACCGGCTCGGGGGCGAAGGCGGCGGCGATCGTCGAGACGCCCTCGGCGACCCGCTGCACGAAGAACTCGCGCGGCGAGGGGTAGGCCGCGATCATCTCCTCGACCTCGGCGCGCAGGTCGCCGGGCAGCGCCTCGGCGTCGTCCTGCAGCTCGAGCAGGGCGCGCGGGTGGATGCCGATCTGGCGGTTGATGATGAACTCCAGGCGGGCCAGGCCCACGCCCTTGTGGGGCAGGCGCGAGAAGGCGAAGGCCTGCTCGGGGGTGCCGACGTTCATCATGATCTTGACCGGGATCTCGGGCATCGAGTCGAGCTCGGTGCGCTCGACCTCGAAGTCGAGCAGACCCTCGTAGACCAGCCCGGTGTCGCCCTCGGCGCAGGTCACCGTCACCTCGCGGCCGTCGGCGAGGTCCCGGGTGGCGCTGCCGGTGCCGACCACGGCGGGGATGCCCAGCTCGCGGGCGATGATCGCGGCGTGGCAGGTGCGCCCGCCGCGGTTGGTCACGATCGCCGAGGCCCGCTTCATGATCGGCTCCCAGTCGGGGTCGGTCATGTCGGCGACCAGCACCTCGCCGGGGGTGAACTCGTGCATCTGGTCGATGTCGGTGAGCACCCGCACCGCGCCGGCGCCGATGCGCTGCCCGATCGCGCGGCCCTCGACCAGCACCTCGGCGCCCTTCGAGGCCGCCGGGTCCATGGCGTAGCGCTCGAGGGCGCCCGAGCGGCGCGACTGCACCGTCTCGGGGCGCGCCTGCAGCACGTAGAGGTGGCCGTCGACGCCGTCCTTGCCCCACTCGATGTCCATCGGGCGCCCGTAGTGCTCCTCGATGGTCAGCGCGTGGCGGGCCAGCTCGGTGACCTCGTCGTCGTCGAGGCTCAGCAGCCGGCTGCGCGACGGCTCGACGTCGACGAACTCGGTGGTGCGCCCGACCGCGGTGTCCTGGGTGTAGACCATCTGGGTGGCCTTGCCGCCGACGCTGCGCTTGAGCACCGCGGGGCGCCCCTCGCGCAGCGCGGGCTTGTAGACGTAGAACTCGTCGGGGTTGACCGCGCCCTGCACCACGCCCTCGCCGAGGCCGAAGGCGGAGGTGATGAAGACGGCGTCGGTGAACCCCGACTCGGTGTCCATCGTGAACATCACGCCCGAGGAGCCGATGTCGGAGCGCACCATCCGCTGCACGCCCGCCGAGATGCCCACGGCGTCGTGGGCGAAGTCGTGGTGGACCCGGTAGGCGATGGCGCGGTCGTTGTAGAGCGAGGCGTAGACCTCACGCACGGCCTGCAGCACCGCGTCGATGCCGCGCACGTTGAGGAAGGTCTCCTGCTGCCCGGCGAAGGAGGCGTCGGGCAGGTCCTCGGCGGTCGCCGAGGAGCGCACCGCGAACGACGGCGCGTCGGCGCCCTCGCTGGTCGACTCCTCGACCAGCGCGTCGTAGGCGGAGCGGATGTCGGCCTCGAGGTCCTCGGGGAACGGCTGGCCCACCACGGCCTCGCGGATCTCGCGGCCCACCTCGGCCAGGCGGCGTACGTCGTCGGTGTCGAGGTCGGCGAGCAGCCCGGAGATCCGCTCGGCCAGCCCGGTGTCGCCGATGAAGCGGTGGAACGCCTCGGCGGTGGTCGCGAAGCCGTTGGGCACCCGCACCCCCAGGTCGGTCAGGTGCGAGACCATCTCGCCCAGCGAGGCGTTCTTGCCGCCCACCTGGTCGATGTCGTCGAGCCCGAGGTCGGAGAACCACCGGACGTTGCTGTGCTGGCCCGGCTGGCCCGGCTGGCCGGGCTCGTCGGTGCTGGCGGGCTGGGTCTGCTCGGTCATGCGGGGTTCTCTTCCTGGGTGCGGCGGACGCGCTCGGCGGCCTTGGCTCGGGAGGTGCGGTTCTGCAGGATCAGCGCGCTGATCTCCTCGACCGACTTGGCCGAGGAGTCGACGACGGGCAGGCGGTAGGCCTCGAAGAGCTGCTTGGCGCGGCGCAGCTCCCACCGGCACTGCTCGGGCGAGGCGTAGCGCGAGCCGGGGCGGCGCTCGTTGCGCACCCGGCTGAGCCGGTCGACGTTGGTGGTGATGCCCCAGCACCGGTCGGCGTACGCCGCCACCGGGCCGGGCAGGTCGCTGCGCTCGAGGTCCTCGTCGACCAGGGGGTAGTTGGCCACGAAGAGCCCGTGCTGCAGGGCCAGGTACATGCTGGTGGGGGTCTTGCCGCAGCGCGAGGGCGCCAGCAGGATCACGTCGGCGCGGTCCATCGCACGCAGGCTCTGGCCGTCGTCGTGCTCGATGGTGAACTCCACCGCGGCCATCCGGCTGTTGTAGCGCTGGATGTCGCCGACGCCGTGCAGCCGGGCGGCCTCGCGGCGACCCGAGCGGCCCAGGATCGACTCGACGCGCTGCATGTGCATGCCGAAGAAGTCGATCAGCGGGGCCCGCGTGCGGTTGAGCTCCTCACGCACGCCGTCCTCGGCCGCGGTGGTGAAGACGAGCGGGGTGACGGCACCCTCCATCAGCTCGTCGAGCATCGCCACGACCTCGCGGGCGTGCTCGACGGTGGAGATGAACGGGATGGTGGTGCGCTCGAACTTGGCGTCGGGGAACTGGATGAGCAGCGCGTTGCCCATCGTCTCCGCGCTGATGCCGGTGGAGTCGGAGAGGAAGAAGACGGGCACCACCGGGTCGGAGTCGTCCACCGTCCACCTCCTCGCCAGGGACCGTGCCTGCGGATGCCGGTCCTGTGCGGCACCGTAGCGCCTGGTCGTCACACCCGGGCGGGGCGCCGGGATGTGGTCGCCGAGAGTCACCCGTTGGAGGGGGGATCGAACGGCGGGGGGCGGGTAAAGGACGAGCGTGAGCATCTCCGTCGCCCCGGCCTCCGCGCAGGCCGGCCCCCGACCCCTGACGATCGCCTCGGTGCCCAGCGGTCACGTCTACGTCCGTCACCTCGCGCCCGAGGGAGCGACGCACGAGACCCGGGTACGACGCCTGCCCGACCCGCCGCCGCGGGTCGCCGACCCCGAGCCCGGCCAGTGGTGGCCGCCGGCGATGCTGGACCCGGCGTGGGTGCGGGCCCACGACTTCGACCTGCTGCACCTGCACTTCGGCTTCGACGCGCTGCGCCCCGAGGACCTCGTCGCCTTCGCCGACGCCGTCCACGACACCGGCCGCGGCCTGGTGCAGACCGTCCACGACCTGCGCAACCCCCACCACGCCGACCGCGGCCTGCACGACGAGCAGCTCGACGCGCTGGTGCCGCGCGCCGACGCGCTGCTGACGCTGACCCCCGGCGCGGCCGAGGAGATCCGCCGCCGCTGGGGCCGCGAGGCCACCGTGGTGCCGCACCCGCACGTGGTCGACCTGCGCACGATGGCGGTGGCGGCCGACTGCCGCGCCCGGCGGCGCACCGGCGCGTTCCGGGTGGGGCTGCACGTCAAGAGCCTGCGGGCCTCGATGGCGCCGATGCGGCTGCTGCCCACGCTGGCCGAGACCGTGGCCGCCCTGCCCGACGCGGTGCTGCAGGTCAACGCGCACCGCGACGTGATGGAGGGCGGCGCCCGCGAGGACGCCGAGCTGCGCGGCTGGCTGCGCCGCGCGGCCGAGGCCGGACGGGTCGACCTGCGCGTCCACGACTTCCTGCCCGACGACGAGCTGTGGGCCTACCTGGGCTCGCTCGACCTGTCGGTGCTGCCCTACCGGTTCGGCACCCACTCGGGCTGGCTGGAGGCCTGCCGCGACCTGGGCACCACCGTGCTCGCGCCCACCTGCGGCTACTTCGCCGAGCAGGGCCCGGTGCTGGGCTACGAGCACGACGAGGACCACGTCGACCTCGACTCGCTGGCCTCGGCGGTGCGGCGCGCACACGCCGAGCGCCCGCGCTGGGGGGCCGGCATCGACGAGCGCCGCGCCCAGCGGCGCGAGGTGGCGCGGGCGCACGAGCGGGTCTACGCCGACGTGGCCCGCGCCCACGGCCGCCCGGTGGAACGGTGAGCCGCCCGACCACGGGGCCGCTGCGGGTGTGCCTGGTGGCCTCCTCGCAGCACCCGATCCGCGAGCCGTTCGCCGGCGGTCTCGAGTCGCAGACCCACTACCTGGCCCGCGAGCTGCGGCGGCGCGGCCACCTGGTCTCGCTGTACGCCGCCCCCGGCTCCGACCCGGCGCTGCAGGCGCGCGAGCTGACCCTCGACCGGTTCCGGCCCAGCGCCGCCGCCAGCCGCGACGTCAACGCGCCCCCGGCGCGGTGGATGACCGAGCACCACGCCTACCTCTCCTTGATGCTCGACCTGGCCGGCGCGGGCGGCGACGAGGTCGACGTGGTGCACAACAACTCGCTGCACCACCTGCCGGTGGCGATGGCCCGCACGCTCACGGTGCCGGTCGTGACCACCCTGCACACCCCGCCCCTGCCCTGGCTCGAGTCGGCCTTCCACCTCAGCCCGGACACCCCGGCCGTCGCGGTCTCCGAGACCTGCCGGCGGATGTGGGCCCCGCGGGTGCGCGCCTCGGTGGTGCGCAACGGCGTCGACACCGAGCGCTGGCGGCCCGGCCCCGGCGGTGGCGCGGCGGTCTGGTCGGGCCGGATGACGGCCGAGAAGGCGCCGCACGACGCGATCCTGGCCTGCCGCCGCGCGGGGGTGCCGCTGCGGCTGGTCGGGCCGGTCAGCGACCCGGCGTACTACGACGCGATGGTGCGCCCGCTGCTGGGCGGCGACGTCGAGCACCTGGGCCACCTCGCCCACGACGAGCTCGTCGAGGTGGTCGGCGCGGCCTCGGTCGCGCTGGTCACCCCCCGCTGGGAGGAGCCGTACGGCCTGGTCGCGGCCGAGGCCATGGCCTGCGGCACGCCCGTCGCGGCCTACGACCGGGGCGCGGTCGCCGAGGTGGTCACGCCCGCCGCCGGGGTGGTGGTGGCGGCCGACGACGTCGACGCGCTGGCGGCCGCCCTGCCGCGGGCCGCGGCGCTGCCCCGCGACCAGGTGCGGGCCACGGCGGTGCGGGACTGCTCGCTGCAGCGGATGGTCGACGAGTACGAGGCGCTCTACGTCTCCCTGGCCGCCGCCGGCCGACCCGCCGCATGAGCACCGGACCCCTCGCGGTCGCGGCCCCCTCGACCGTCGGCTGCTACGTGCACCACCACGGCAGCGGCCACCTGCACCGCGCCGGGGCGCTGACTCGTGAGCTGGCCGGGCGCGGGGTCTCGGTGACCGGCCTGTCCTCGCTGCCCCGCCCGGACGACTGGAGCGGTGAGTGGGTGGACCTGCCAAGAGACGACCCAGCGGAGCCCGGCTGCCCCGACCCCGCCGCCGCCGACCCGCTCGCCGGCGGCCGGCTGCACTGGGCGCCGCGACACCACGTGGGCCTGCTGGAGAGGCACGCCGCCGTCGCGGACTGGCTGGCGCGCACCCGCCCCGCCGCGGTCGTCGTCGACGTGTCGGTCGAGGTGGCCCTGCTGGTGCGCCTGCACGGCGTGCCGGTGGTCTCGGTGGTGCTGCCGGGGGTGCGCGACGACGCGGCCCACGGGCTGGGCCACGACGTCTGCGACGAGCTCGTCGGGCTCTGGCCCGCCGGGGCGACCGCGACGCTGCTGGGGGTCGCGCCCGAGGTGGCCGGCCGGGTGCGGGCCCTGGGCGGGCTGTCCCGATTCGAGGTCGAGGCGCCTCCGGGGCGACGGCGCCCCGGGCCGCCGCGGGTGCTGGTGCTCGGCGGTCGCGGCGGCGACGCCTGGGCCGAGGGCGAGCTCGAGGCGGCGACGGCCGCCGCCGGGTCGTGGGACTGGCAGGTGCTGGGCGGCACCGGCGGCTCCTGGGTCGCCGACCCGCGCGAGGCGATCCGCGACGCCGACGTGGTGCTGACCCACGCGGGCCAGAACGCGCTCGCCGAGGTGGCCGCCCTGCGCCGCCCGGCCGTGGTCGTGCCGGCCGAGCGGCCCCACGACGAGCAGCGGTGCACCGGCCGGGTGCTCGCCGCGGGCCCGTGGCCCGCCGTGGTCGTGCCGTCGTTGGCGGCCGCGCGCTGGCCCGACGTGCTCGACGAGGCGCGGGCCCTCGACGGCTCGGCCTGGGCGGGCTGGGTCGACGGGCACGCCGCGGCGCGCTTCGCCGACGTCGTGGAGCAGGTGGCCCGATGACGGGCACCGCGGTGGTCACGATCGCGCACGGGCGCCACGAGCACCTGGCCCGCCAGCGCGCGTCGCTCGCGCTCGGCGACCGGCTGCCCGACCTCACCGTCGTGGTCGCCATGGACGACGACCCGCCCGTGGCCGACCTGCCCGGGGCCCCGACCCGGGTCCTGCACCTGCCGCCCGACCCCCGGGGGCTCCCCCTGGCCCGGGCCCGCAACGCCGGGGTGGCCGAGGCGGTCCGCCTCGGCGCCGACGTGCTGGTGCTGCTCGACGTCGACCTGCTCGCCGGGCCCGGCCTCCTCGCGGCGTACGCCGACGTGGTGGCCCGCGAGCCGGACGGGCTGTGGTCGGGGCCGGTCACCTACCTGCCGCCGGCGCCGCCGGCCGGCTACGACCTCGGGGCCCTGGAGCGTCTCGACGACCCGCACCCGGCCCGGCCCGCACCGGCGCCGGGCGAGGTGGTGCACGACGCCTCCCCCGACCTGTTCTGGTCGCTCTCCTTCGCCACCTCGGCGGCGACCTGGGAGCGGATCGGGGGCTTCTGCGAGGACTACGTCGGCTACGGCGGCGAGGACACCGACTTCGCCCGGCTCGCGGTGGCCCGCGGCGTGCCGCTGGGCTGGGTGGGCTCGGCCCGGGGCTTCCACCAGCACCACCCGACCCAGCACCCGCCGCGCCAGCACCTCGACGACGTGCTGCGCAACGGGGCGCTCTTCCACCAACGGTGGGGCTGGTGGCCGATGACGGGCTGGCTGGAGGCCTTCGAGGCCGAGGGGCTGGTCGTGCGGGCCGGTGACGGGTGGGCGCGGGCCTGAGCCCCGGCGGGCGGGGGCGGGGGTCAGCGCCGCCGGCGCGCCAGCACCCGCTCGAGCAGCCGCGCCACGTCGGCGGCCAGCGGACGGTCGGCGGGGTCCTTGGCGAGCATCCGCTGCACCACCTCGCCCAGCCGTCGGTCGACGCTGGGCGGCAGGTCGGGGGCGGGGTCGTTGAGGTGCGCCAGCGCCGAGGCCACCGGGGAGTCGCGCTGGAAGGGCTTGACGCCGGTCAGGCACTGGAAGGCCACGACGCCCAGCGAGTAGACGTCGGAGGCCGCGGTCGCGCGCCGGCCCGAGACCTGCTCGGGCGAGATGTACTCCATCGTGCCGAGCACCTCGCCGGTGCTGGTCAGCGGCTCGACGTCGTCGCCGGTGGCGATCCCGAAGTCGACGAGCACCGGCTGGCCGGACTCCCCGACCACGATGTTGGCGGGCTTGATGTCGCGGTGCACCACCCCGGCGGCGTGCACCGCGCTGAGCGCGGAGGCCAGCTGGGCCACGAGGCCGGCGACCTCGAGCGGGGGCAGCGGGCCGCGCTCGGTGACCAGCTCGCCGAGGGTGTCGCCGGTGACCAGGCGCATCGCGAGGTAGGGCTGGACGGCGATCCCGTCGTCGTCCTCGCCCACGTCGTAGACCTGGGGCAGCCCGGGGTGCGAGAGCTGGCGCAGGGTGCGCGCCTCGGCCTCGAAGCGGTGCCGCGCGGTGTCGTCGTCGGCGCGCTGGGCGTGCAGCCGCTTGAGCGCGACCAGGCGCTCGTCGACGAGGTCCTGGGCGGCGTAGACGCTGCCCATCGCGCCGCTGCCGATCAGCTCGACCAGCTCGTAGCGCCCACCGACCACCAGCGACGTCGCCGCAGGGGTCTCGGGGGAACGGTGCGTGGTCATCGTCGTGATGATCGCACCGACCACCCCACCCCTGACCACCTCCCCGCCCATAGAGGTGAGAGGCTCGACGGTCGAGCAGTCACTTCCGCACCACCCACCGGTCGGTCCTGCACCACCGACCGGTCACGTCCGTGCCATCCTGGCCCCATGGCCGACCCCGCCGCCCCGGCCCGCCGCGGGCGCCCCGGCCACGACCGGTCCGACGTGCTGCGCGAGGCGGTGGCGCTGTTCAACCGGCAGGGCTACGACGCGACCAGCATGGGCGACCTGGCGCGCGAGCTGGGGCTGACGAAGTCGGCGATCTACCACCACGTGACGAGCAAGGAGCAGCTGCTCGAGATGGCGCTCGACGCCGCGCTGGCCGAGCTCAGCGAGGCGGTCGAGGCCGCCACCACCCCGTCGTACGCCGCCCCCGCGGGCCGGCCGCCCGCCTCGGCCTACGAGCGGCTGCGGGCGCTGGTCGCGCGCAGCGTGGAGGTGCTGGTGGCCCACCAGCCGGAGGTGACGCTGCTGCTGCGGGTGCGCGGCAACAGCCCGGTCGAGGTGGCGGCGCTGGAGCGGCGGCGCTGGATCGACGCGCGCCTGGCCGACCTGGTGCGGGCCGCGGCGGAGGAGGGCTCGCTGCGCGACGACGTCGACCCCGACCTGGTCAGCCGGTTGCTCTTCGGCATGGTCAACTCGCTGGTCGAGTGGCATCGACCCGGCGGCGACGTCGACGCGGGCGTGCTCGCGCACGCGGTGACCACCCTGGCCTTCGACGGCCTGCGCGCGGCACAGCCCGACCCAGCCTGAACCCGCCTGAACCCGCCTGAACCCGCCTGAACCCTGCCGAGCCCGGCCAGGCCCGGCAGGACCGCTCAGGCGTCGAAGTCGACGGTGACCGCGTCGGTGAGCGGGCGCGCCTGGCAGGTCAGCACGAAGCCGGCCTCGACCTCGGCGGGCTCGAGCGCGTAGTTGCGCGCCATCTCGACCTCGCCCTCGCGCACCAGCGCCCGGCAGGTGCCGCAGACCCCGCCGCGGCAGGCGAAGGGCAGGTCGGCCCGGGTCTCCTGGGCCGAGTCGAGCAGCGGCCGGTCGCGCGCGACGGTCGCGGTCGAGCTGAGCCCGTCGAGCACCACGGTCGCCTCGCTGGTCGCCCGGCCCGGCCCGGCGCCGGGGGCGGCTGCGGCACGCACCAGCTCGGGCGGCGGCTCGTCGACGAAGAACAGCTCGGCGTGCACCTGCTCGGGCTCCAGGCCCAGGCGCCCGAGCACGCTGCGGGCGTCCTGCACCATCCGGTGCGGCCCGCAGAGCCAGGCGTGGTCCACGTCATCGACGGGCGCCAGGCTGGTCAGCACCCGCTCGAGCCGCTCGGCGTCGAGGCGGCCCGAGAGCAGCTCGACGTCGCGCGGCTCGCGGCTGAGCACGTGCACGACCTGCAGCCGGGCGGGGTGGGCGTTCTTGAGGTCGGCGACCTCCTCGGCGAACATCACCGAGGCGGTGGTCCGGTTGCCGTAGAGCAGCGTGACCCGGGCGTCGGGGTGGGCGAGCAGGCTGGCGGCGATCGAGAGCACCGGGGTGATGCCCGACCCGGCCGCCACGCACAGGTGCCGCCCGCCGGCGGCGACGACCTCGGGGGTGGCGCGGAACCCGCCGGGAGCCAGCTGGACCTCGACCTCGTCGCCGGGGCGCACCGCGCGCACCAACCACGACGAGACGGCCCCGCCGGGGATCTCGCGGACGCCGATGCGTGGCGCCGCGCCCGCCGGGGCGCAGATCGAGTAGGAGCGGCGGTGCTCGACGCCGTCGACGACGCGGCGCACGGTCAGCGACTGACCGGCGTCGAAGGCCAGCTGCTCGCGCAGCTCGTCGGGCACCTCGAAGGTGATCGCGGCGGCGTCGTCGGTCAGCGCGTCGACCGCGGCCACGCGCAGGGCGTGGAAGGTGCGGCTGCGGGGGCGCTCGACGGCGGGTGCGCTCATCTCAGATCTCCTTGACGTGCTCGAACGGCTCGCCGCACGCGGTGCAGCGGTAGAGCGCGGTGCAGGCGGTCGGGCCGTACTCCGAGGTCAGCTCGGGCCCGCCCGAGCCGCAGCGCGGGCAGTCCAGCCGGCGCCGGGTGACGCCCAGGCTCAGCGGCACCGGGCCGGCCGGGCGCGGCGCGGCCGTGCCCGGCGGGGAGATGCGGTGCTCGCGCAGCGCGGCACGCCCACGCGGGGTGATCCAGTCGCTGGTCCACGGCGGGCTGAGCCGCACCTGCACCCGCACCTCGTCGAAGCCGGCCTCGGTGAGGGCCCGCACCAGGTCGTCGCGCATCGTGGCCATCGCCGGGCAGCCGGAGTACGTCGGCGTCAGCGCCACCGTCACCGCGGTGCCGCAGGGGTGGTCGGCGACGGTGACCTCGCGCAGCACCCCGAGGTCGAGCAGCGTCAGCATCGGCATCTCGGGGTCGGTGACGCCTGCGGCGACCGCCTCGGCGTCGGCGACGCCCGGGCCGCGCGTGCGCTCGGCCGTGCTCATGCTCACCACCGCCCCAGCGGGTGCGCGCGGGCCACGACCTGCATCTCGGCCAGCATCCGGCCCAGCGCCTCGGTGTGCATGCCGTCGCGTCCGGTGCGTCCCCGCACCCCGGCCCGGGGGGCGACGTCGGGCCACGAGCACCGCGCCTCCGCGAGCACCTGCGCCAGCACCCCCTCGACCTCCTCGGCCGTGGCGGCGGGGTCGACGCCCGCGCCGGCCTGCGCCAGACGCGTGGCGACCGGGTGGGCGTCGAGCTGCTCGGGGTGCCAGGGCGCCAGCTCGTCGAGGGCGGCCAGCAGCCGGCGCCGCGACTCCTCGGTGCCGCGGGCCAGGGTCACCACCCAGCGGGCGGCGTAGTCGCGGTGGTAGGTGACCTCGGTGGCGCCCTTGGCGCCGATCGCCGCCAGCACCGGGTCGCGGGTGCCGGCCAGCCGGTGCAGCAGCGCCAGCCGGGCGGTGGAGAAGAGCAGCAGCCGCACCACCAGGTGCGCGAAGTCGCCGTGCTCGAGCTCGACGAGCCGGGTGCAGCGCAGCTCGCCGGCCTCGCGGAAGAAGGCGAGCCGGTCCTCGTCGGGGGCGGGCGAGCCCTCGGCGAGCACCGGCACCACGGCGGGGTCGGCGGCCGCGGCGCGGGCCAGCAGCAGCCGGGCCTGGCCGAGCAGGTCGAGCGCGATGTTGGCGACCGCGATGTCGTCCTCGAGGTCGGGCGCGCGGCTGCACCACTGCGAGAGCCGGTGCGAGAGCACCAGCGCGTCGTCGCCGAGCCCCAGGCAGTACGCCGCCAGGTCGGCGCCGTCGACCCCCTCGGGCATCGTCGTGTCGACACCGGCCAGGGGGTCCTCGAAGGACGTGCCGAAGGCCCACTGGCCCGACACGTCGCCGTGGTCCTCGACCAGGCCGTCGTACACCGACTCGTGGCTCGTGTGCTGGCTCGCGTGCTGGCTCATGGGGGCACGCCTCACATGTGGGGGACGTCGGCGGGGACGTCGTAGAAGGTGGGGTGGCGGTAGACCTTGTCGCCCGACGGCGCGAAGAGCGGGTCCTTCTCGTCGGGGCTCGAGGCGGTGATCGCGTCGGCGCGCACCACCCAGATGCTCACGCCCTCGTTGCGGCGGGTGTAGACGTCGCGGGCGTGGTGCAGCGCCATCGTGTCGTCGGCGGCGTGCAGCGAGCCGACGTGCACGTGGTTGAGGCCGCGCTTGCCGCGCACGAAGACCTCGTAGAGGGGCCACTCGGCCCGGGGGCTGGTGTCGTCGGGGGTGGTGCCGTCAGGGGTGGTGGTCATCGTCGTCTCCTCGCTCACGGGGTCTCGACCCGCCCGTCGGGGTCTCGCAGGCTCGACCCCGGGGCTCGCTCGACCTGCGCGCGGCCTCGCCCGGGCTCCTTCGTCGCCCGCGCGAACGCGCTTGCCGCCTCGCGCACCCACCCACCCTCCTCGTGGGCGCGGCGCCGGTGGGCGATGCGCTCGGCGTTGCAGGGCCCGGCGCCGCTGATCACCCGGGTCAGCTCGTCCCAGTCGGGCTCGCCGAAGTCGTGGGCTCCGCGCTCGTCGTTCCAGCGCAGGTCGGGGTCGGGGAGGGTGACCCCGAGCCGCTCGGCCTGCGGCACGGTCATGTCGACGAACTTCTGGCGCAGCTCGTCGTTGGTGTTGCGCTTGATGCCCCAGGCCAGCGAGCGCGCGGTGTTGGGCGAGGCGTCGTCGGGCGGGCCGAACATCATCAGCGCCGGCCACCAGAACCGGTCGACGGACTCCTGGACCATCGCGCGCTGCTCGTCGGTGCCGCCCATCATCGTCATCAGCAGCTCGTAGCCCTGGCGCTGGTGGAAGGACTCCTCCTTGCAGACCCGGATCATCGCGCGCCCGTAGGGCCCGTAGGAGGTGCGGCACAGCGGCACCTGGTTGCAGATCGCCGCGCCGTCGACCAGCCAGCCGATGGTGCCGACGTCGGCGTAGGACAGCGTGGGGTAGTTGAAGATGGAGGAGTACTTCTGCCGGCCGTCGACGAGCATCTGGGTCAGCTCGCCGCGGGAGACGCCGAGGGTCTCGCAGGCCGAGTAGAGGTAGAGCCCGTGGCCGGCCTCGTCCTGCACCTTGGCCAGCAGCACCGCCTTGCGGCGCAGCGAGGGCGCCCGGGTCAGCCAGGCACCCTCCGGCTGCATCCCGATGATCTCGGAGTGCGCGTGCTGGGCGACCTGGCGCACCAGGGTCCGACGGTAGGCCTCGGGCATCCAGTCACGCGGCTCGATGCGCTCGTGGCGCGCGATGACGGCCTCGAACTGCTCCTCCAGCCGGGCCTCGTCGGAGCGCTCGTCCGTGCGCTCTCCGGCACTGGTGCTCATCGGGCCTCCTGGAATTACTGACCGGTCGGTCTGTTAATTGCACCACGGCGTGGCCCCGCTCACAAGTGCCCCGCGCAGGGACGACGCGCGAGGATGGGCGGATGGACGTCGACGTCGAGGTGCACACCCACATCGCCCGCTCGCCGCAGGAGGTCGCGGCGTACGCCGGCGACCCGGGCAACGCGCCGCGGTGGTACGCCAACATCCGCAGCGTCGAGTGGCGCACGCCGCCGCCGGTGGCGATCGGCTCGCGGATGGACTTCGTGGCCCGGTTCCTGGGCCGGCGGCTGGCCTACACCTACGAGGTGGTCGAGCTGGTGCCCGGCGAGCGGCTGGTGATGCGCACCAGCGACGGACCCTTCCCGATGGAGACCACCTACACGTGGTCACCCGAGGGCGACGGCACCCGGATGACCCTCGCCAACCGGGGCCGGCCCAGCGGCTTCGCCGGGGTCTCGGCACCGGTGATGGCGCTGGCGGTGCGCCGGGCGACGCGCAAGGACCTGGCCCTGCTCAAGGCGCACCTCGAGCGCTGACCCGCCGGCTCTGCGGCCGGCTCTGGGGGAGGGTCAGGGACGGGCCAGGGTCGAGGCGACGTCGTCGACGATCGTCACGACGTGGCGCAGCGAGGTGATCAGCGAGCCGTAGAGCGGCCAGCGCAGGCCCGGCAGGTCCTGGGCCGACAGCTCGTTGGTCAGCGCGTCGATCTCCTCGCGCAGCGAGTGCAGGTAGGCCTCGGGGTCGCTGATGCGGCGCCCGACCTGGTCGAGCAGGCGCAGGAACGGGTCGCGGAAGCGCGGGTCCCAGTCCTCGGCCTCGATCACCGACTCCTCCAGGGTCCGGGCGATGGCGCGGGCCTGGGCGACGCCCTCCTCGAGGCGCACCAGCACGTCGCTGCCGCGCTCGGTGTCGCTGACGCTGGACGAGCGGTGGCGGCGGGGGTTCCACCACTGCGACTCGCGGGAGTACTCCAGCAGCCACTCGGCCCGGTCGACCTCGGCGTCGATGCCGCGGGTCTCCTCGACCCAGGCCCGCACCCCCTCGTCGTCGACGCCCTCGTCGAGCTCGGAGGCCATCCTCCGCAGCAGCGCCCCGAGTCGGCGGTGGATCAGGTCGAGCTGGTGCTCGGCTCCGCGGTCGTCGAGCGGGGGCACCACCAGGAGGTTGACGACGATGCCGGTCAGCACCCCGATCGCGGTCGCCAGCAGCCGGTCGACCAGCTCCGACTCCTCCGAGGTGCCGCCGAGGGTCAGCAGGAACAGCGCGGTGGTGGCGACCGCCACGCCCTCGAGCCGCAGCGGGGGCAGCCGGGCCAGCAGCAGCCCGACCAGCACCCCGAGCCCCACCGACAGCGGGCCGTAGCCGAGGAGCTCGAAGACGGCGTAGGCCAGCAGCACGCCCAGGAAGGTCGCGGCCACCGACTGGCCGCCGCGCAGCACCGAGCGGTAGACGGTGGCGTGCACGGTCAGCAGCGCCACCCAGGGCGCCAGGAACGCCTGCTCGAGGTCGAGCCAGGTGTCGGCGAGCACCCACGCGACGACCGTGGCGATGGTGGCCTTGACGACCTGGAGCAGGTCGGTGTGCACCGCGGGCTCGCGCAGCCGGCCCAGGGCCGAGCGCACCTGGGAGCGGACCTGGGGACGCTGCACCGGCATGCCCCGCTCAGGCGTGCGGGCCGGGGCGGCGCACGTGGTCGGGGCGGAAGCCGTGGTCGATCCCCCACAGCAGCGCCCGGGTGCGGCTGTCGACGCCGATCTTGCGGTAGAGCGAGCGGATGTAGGTCTTGACGGTGTTGAGCCCCAGGAACGCCCGCTCGGTGATCTCCTGGTTGCTCAGGCCCTGGCAGATCAGCGCCAGCACCTCGGCCTCGCGGGGGCTCAGCCCGTGCTCGCGGCCCGGCCAGCGCCCGAAGTCGTCGCTCTCGGGCGTCGCCACGTTGCCGGGCAGCACCCGCTCGCCACGGTGCACGGCCTCGATCAGGTCGACGAGCTCCTTGGCGGGGATGCCCTTGGGGATGTAGCCGGCGGCGCCCGCGGCCAGCGAGGCCTCGACGAGCTCGGGCTCGGTGTTCCAGCTGAAGATCACCAGGCGACCGCTGCCGCCGGCCATCAGCCGGGCCACGTCGACGTCGCCGCCCTGCACCTGGCCGAAGGAGTCGTAGAGCACCACGTCGACGTCGCCGACCACCGGCATCCCGCTGTCGAGCTCGACGACGCTGATCCGGTCGGAGAACGGCTCGAGGACGGCGGCGATGCCGGCGACGACGATCTCGTAGTCGTTGACGATCGCGACGCGCACGTGGCTGGACATGGCTCGATCATAGGGACGACACGTGCCGGACACCTCGTCGCCGCCGGGAGGCGGGACGCTGCTCATCCCCAGGGATGATGCTGTCGCGCGAGGACCTGTGGCAGCCCGGCCCGCTCCTCGTCGACTCGGCCGGGCGCGGGGGCGCGACCTACGATGACGAGGACCAGACCAACGACACCCGGGAGGTGGGACATGGACACGCACGTCGACGCACAGGTGACCCAGACGCGGATGAGCCTGATGCAGCAGCTCGCACGGATCGAGCGGCGAGATCCGGTCCTGTCCGCCCGGGTGCGGCTGCAGGCCATCGACCTGCACCGGGCCTGGACCGGGCGGCGTCTCGACACCGACGAGTACGCCCTGCGCCTGGCCGGGCTGTGCGACCAGGTGCGCGAGCAGGCGGACACCGCCGCGCCCCTGCCCGCTGTCGAGCCCTGCTGAGCCGGGCCGGCCGGCCCGGACGAGCCGGCTCGTGGGCCGGGTGGGCTCAGAGCCGGTCGGCGCGCACCAGCGTGCCGCGCTCGAGGGCACGCACCTCGACCGTGCGCAGGCCGGCCGCCTCGAGGTCGGGGGCCAGCGACGCAGCCTGCTCGGGCGTGCCCAGCTGCAGCACCAGCAGCCCGTCTCCCGCCAGGCAGGCGCCGGCGGCGCGGATGCACGCCCGGGCCACGTCGAGGCCCTGCGGGCCGCCGTCGATGGCCAGCGTCGGGTCGGCGGGGTAGCGCCCCACCTCGGCGCTCGGCACCCACGGCGGGTCGGCGACCACCAGCGCGAAGCGCTCCTCGTCGAGGGGCAGGCGGGCCAGGTCGGTGTGCACCACCTCGACCTGCGCGGCCATCGCGTTGGCCTCCGCGTTGGCCGCCAGCAGCTCGACGGCGCGCGGTGAGAGGTCGACGCAGGCGATCGAGCGGTCGGTGCCGTGCACGGCCAGCAGGCCGATGTGGCCCACCCCGGCGCACAGCTCGAGCACCCGGCCGGCCGGGGCCGCGTCGAGCAGCTCGCGGGCCCACAGCGACTGCGCCTGCGTCCAGGGGCGCGGCTCGAGCACGCTGTCGTCGTACGCGATCTCGAGGGGGCCGAAGCCCATCCGGCGCAGGCTCGTCTCCGGGGTTGGTGCAGGCATGCGCAGCAACCTAGGTCACGCACGGACACCCTTGTGGGGGTGGATGAGCCACCTCCGGGCGGGGAACGGTCAGGACATGCCCCTCCTTCCCCGTGCCCGCGGCCCGCTCAGCGCCGCCCTGATCGCGGACCTGCGCGGCGATGAGCCCCTGCCCGACGACGCGCCCGCTCCGGGCCGGCCCGGTTCCGGCGACGAGGAGCTGGCGCTGTGGCTGCTCTACGAGCTGCACCACCACGGCTTCGACGACGCCGTCGCCGGCGGTGCCGACCACGAGTGGCGCCCCGACCTGCTGGCGGTCCGCGGCGACCTCGAGCGGCGCCTCGAGCAGCGCTGGCGCGAGCGGGTCGCGGCCGCCGACCTGCCCGAGCTGCCCGTCGGGGCGGAGCCGGCCGACCTGGCCCGCGCCTTCTTCGCGTTCTGCGAGGCCGACACCGGCGCCGAGTCGGTGGCCCGGTTCGTGCAGCGCGAGGCCGACGAGGAGCAGCTGGCCGAGGTGCTGCGGCAGCGCTCGATCTACCACGTCAAGGAGCAGGACGCGGCGATGTGGACCCTGCCGCGCCTGCCCGACACCACCAAGGCGCACCTGGTGACGATCGCGGCCGACGAGTACGGCAACGGCCGTCCCGACGACCTGCACGCCCAGCTGTGGGCGCGCGGCATGCGCGCCTGCGGCCTCGACGCGTCGTACGCCGCCCACGTCGACGGCGCGCTGCCGGAGGTGCTCGAGCAGAACAACCTGATGAGCCTGCTGGGCCTGCACCGGCGCCTGGCGCCCGCGGCGCTGGGCCACCTGGCGGCCTTCGAGGTCACCAGCGCGGTGCCCTCGCGGCGGGTGGTGCGGGGCATGGAGCGGCTCGGCACGCCCGAGCCGATGGTGGCCTACTACCGCGAGCACATGGTCGCCGACGCGGTGCACGAGCAGCTCGCGGTGCGCGACCTCGTCGGCTCCTACGTCGCCGAGGTGCCCGGCAGCGAGCCGGAGATCGCGTTCGGCGCGGCCGTGTGCCTGCTCGCGGAGGCCGCCACGGCGACCGCCGTGCTCGAGCACGTGCGCCGCGGTGCCGGCGAGACCGAGGCCAGCGAGGACGTGGCATGAGCGAGCCCACGCAGGTCACGCTCTGCGAGGACGGGCCGATGCTGGTGCGCGGCGAGGTGGTCGTGGAGGACGAGGACGGCCAGCGGCACGTCTCGACGCGGCCCGTCACGGCCGTGTGCCGCTGCGGCGCCTCCTCGCTCAAGCCCTGGTGCGACGGCTCGCACAAGGCGCTGGCCGGCGGCCAGCGCGCCCGGCGGCTCGGCTCGGTGTGAGCCCCGCGGCGTCCGAGCCCGGCAGGCCAGGCAGGCCCGGCGCGCCCGGGGAACCCCGGGTCCTGAGGGCGCCGATGCGCTCGCGCGACGACACGGTCGACCACGGCGCCGCCGTACGCCGCGCGCTGGCCCGGCGCGTGTGCGGGGTCGGTGGGCGGCTCTCGCGCGAGCCGCTCGACCTCGCCGACGCGCTGGCGCTCGTCGAGGAGGAGCACGACCAGCGCGTCGCGGCCCGGCTGCGGCGCTTCGCCGACGAGGCCGACGGGACCCTGGCCTGGACCCGTGACGCCGACGGCGGCTGGTGGATGGGCGAGCTGGAGGGTGGCTGGCGCTACGACGTCGACCCCGAGGCGCACCGCCTCGACCTGGCGCACGTGCGGCCCTGCGCCTGGCGCGAGGTCGCCGACGTCGACGTCCCGCCGGCGGTGCGGACCTCCTTCGCCCGCGGCGGGCGCAACCTGCAGCGCATCCACGACCGCTGACGCCGACCCGTCTGCCGGTGGGAGGGGCGTGGATGATGGGGCCGTGACCTCGCTCCAGGACCCCCTCGCCCTCGCCCACGGACCCGCGTGGGCCAACCGCATCACGCTGGCGCCGCTGACCAACCTGCAGTCGCACCCCGACGGCAGCCTCTCCGACGACGAGCTCGACTGGCTCGTGGCGCGCGGCGAGGGCGGCTTCGCGATGGTGATGACGTGCGCCGCGCACGTCTCGCCCGAGGGCCAGTGCTGGGACGGCCAGCTCGCCGTGTGGGACGACCGGTTCCTGCCGGGCCTGACCCGGTTGGCCACGGCCCTGCGCGAGAGCGGCACCACCTCGTGCGTGCAGCTGCAGCACGGCGGCATGCGCGCCTCGCAGGAGCTGTCGGGCCACCCGACCGTGGCCCCGTGGGACGACGAGGCCAAGGGCGCCCGGGCGCTGAGCACCGGCGAGGTGCAGCGGGTCGTGCAGGACTTCGTCGACGCCGCGGTGCGCTGCGAGCGCGCCGGCTTCGACGGCGTGCAGGTGCACGGCGCCCACGCCTACCTGCTGGCGCAGTTCCTCGACGCGCGCTCCAACCACCGCACCGACGCCTACGGCGGCTCCGCCGAGAACCGGGCCCGGGTCTTCCACGAGGTCGTCGACGGCATCCGCTCCGCCACCGGGCCCGACTTCCAGGTCGGGATGCGACTGACCCCCGAGCGCAGCGGCATCGCGCTCGCCGAGTCGACCGCGCTGGCCGAGCAGCTGATGGTCTCGGGCGCGGTCGACCACCTCGACATGTCGCTGTGGGACGTGCGCAAGGCGCCCTTCGAGACGGCGTACGACGGCGCGCTGATCGACCACTTCACGGCCCTCGAGCGCGGCAGCGCCCGTCTCGGGGTGGCCGGCGGCATCGTCTCGACCGCCGACGCCGACTGGTGCCTCGAGCGGGGCGCCGACTTCGTGACCGTCGGCACCGCCGGCATCCTGCACCACGACTTCGCCCGCCGCGCGCTGGCCGACCCCGCCTTCGCCATGGCCGCCACGCCCGTCAGCCGCGACCACCTGCGCGCCGAGCGCGTGGGCCCCGACTTCATCGAGTACCTCGCCGCGGGGTGGGACTTCGTTGCCTGAGCCGACCCCCTCCCCGGTGCCCGGGCCCGAGCCGGTGCCCGCCACCGGCACCCCCTCCTGGCAGGCCCGCCTGGCGGTGCGCGCCTTCGGGCTGGTGCCCGGCGCGCTCGTGACCCGGGTCTTCACCCACCCGCCGCGCCTGCGCACGCCGCTGGTGCCCCGTTCGCTGGCCGCGCGCCACGACGTGGCCACCACCGAGGTCGGCGCCGGACGGGTCGCGACCGTGACCCCGGCCGGCGCGCGCGACCACGTCTTCTACCTGCACGGCGGCGCCTACACGCTGCAGGCGCAGCACTGGCCCTTCCTCTCGCGGCTGCTGCCGCACGGCTACGCCGTCTCGCTCGTCGACTACCCCCTCGCGCCCGAGCACACCGTCGACGAGACGCTGCCCATGGTGCGCGAGGCGTGGGGGCTGGCCGTCGAGGCCGCGGCCGACGACGGCCGCCCGGCGCCGGTCCTGGCCGGCGACTCCGCGGGCGGCGGGCTCTCGCTGGCGCTGCTGCAGCAGCTGCGCGACGAGGGCGCGACGATGCCGCGCGCCACGGTGCTGCTCTCGCCGTGGGTCGACGCCGTGATGGCCGACGCCGGCACGATCGCCGCCGACCGGCTCGACCCCCTGCTGAGCCGGCGGGCCCTGCACGGCGCCGCCCGGCTGTACGCCGGGCCGCACGGGCTCGACGACCCGCGCATCTCCCCCGGCCTCGCCGACCTCTCGGGACTGGGCCGGGTGCTGGCACTGGTGGGCACCCGCGAGGTCTTCTGGCCGCAGTGCGAGCGGCTGGCCCAGCAGGCCGCGGCCGCCGGGGGCACCGACCTCGAGCTGCGGGTGCGCGAGGGCCTGCCGCACGACTGGGCGCTCTTCCCGGGCCTGCCCGAGCAGCGCGGCCTGGCCGCCGAGCTGGTGGCCTGGCTGGCCGACTGAGCCGGCTGACCTGACTGGGCCGGCCGGGCGCTCAGTCCAGCAGGAAGCGGGCCACGAAGACCCGGTCGTCGGCGTCGAGGCGCTGGGCGGTGACCTCGAAGGCCGCCACCACCTCGCTGCCGTCGGCGCGCACCACCGGCACCCGCACCACCTGGTCGAGCAGCACGTCGCGCCCGTGCGAGGCGTGCATCGTCGTGCCGGCCACGTGGGCCTGGCGGAAGCGCTCGGGGACCACCACCAGCACCCGCCGGCCCTCGAGCCGCGAGGGGTCGTCGTAGCCCAGGAAGGCGGCGACCTCGGGGCTGACCCCCACGATGTCGTGGCGCGCGTCGGTGACCACGACGGGCGCCTGCGCGACCAGCGCCGCGACCGCCGGGGAGCCGATGAGCGGCGAGGGCGCGGGGCGGGCCACGTCGAGGCCGGTGCTGCGCCACGGCACCGGCCGGGCGCCGCGCGCCTGGCCGGTCACCTCGCCGCAGAGCCAGTCGCGCATCAGCTCGATCTCGGGCTGGGTGGTGGGGGCCAGCAGCCGGCCCTCGCGGGCGTGGGCCAGTGCCGAGCCCAGCGAGGCGTTGAGGACCTCGAAGTGCGGCACCGACGCGGCCGGCACCCTCAGCACCAGGCGCGCCGCGCTGACGCCCGGCTCGACGGCGCCGGCCATGATCGCCTCGCCGTCGTCGTGCAGCAGCGGCAGCGGCAGCTGCTCGTGGAGCAGGTTGAGGGCGTCGCTGGCGGCGGCGTGCTCGTCGAGTGCGCCCGGCTCCTCCTCGAGGCGCAGCAGCAGGTGCTCGCGCAGCAGCCCGGCGGCGTGCTCCTGCCAGGCGTGGTGCATCAGCAGCGGCACGTCGAGCAGCTCGACCTCGACGACGCCGGCGCCGCCCTGGTAGGCCGCACCCGGGTCGTGACCGGCCCGGGCCCGGGTCTCACCGATCTCGAACCACACGGTCTTGCCCCGCCCCGGACGCATCTCGACGTCCCAGACGTCGACGCAGTCGGCGATCAGGTGCAGCCCCCGGCCGGTGCCCGACGTGGTCGTCCAGTGCCGCGGCACGGGCCGGTGCGAGCTGGAGTCGTCGACCTCGACGCGCACGGCGCGCGGGCCGCAGCGCACCCGCAGGCGCACCTCCCCGCCGGCGTGCACCACGGCGTTGGTGACCAGCTCCGAGACGGCCAGCTCGGTGGCCTCGACGAACCGCTCGGCGCCCGCCTCCGCGAGCAGGCGGCGTACGAGACGACGGGCCTCGAGGGCGCTGCGCGGCTCGGCAGGCAGCACCTGCTCCTCGCTCAGCACCGACGCCGGCACGGGCCACCACCCCCCTCGAGCGCCCTGGGGCGGCAGGGAGCCGCCTCCGGCATCGTAGCCAGCCCCGGCTCCCACCGCTCCCACCCTCGCCGTCCGTCCCACCGTGGCGTCCGCGCGGGACGTGGCCCGGGTCGTGGTTCGGGTCGTGGTTCGGGTCGTGGCCTGTGGACGCGCCAGGGCGCGTCCTGGGGCACACGAGTCGAGCCACAACTCAGACCACGACCCAAGCCACGACCCGAACCACGACTCGAGCCGCAATTCGGTCCGCAGCCATTCCCCGGCGCGCGATCCTGCAATTCGACGGACGCTTTCTCGTGGATGCTCAGGTGGCGTCGCAATTGCAGGTAAAGAAAGCCGCGTCAATTGTCGGCGATACGAACGTGATGGCATGATGCACAATGCTGCACGGCGAAACGCAGCAATTGCCCCGCATTAGGCGGTGACGCCCGCGGGATCGATATCTCTGTTCGAGCGACAGCAAGGAAGAAAACAAATGGCGCAGAAGGTCCAGATCATTCTCGAGGACGACCTCGACGGCACCGAGGCATCGGAGACCGTCTCCTTCGCACTCGACGGCACCTCCTACGAGATCGACCTGACCGCCGAGAACGCGGCCGAGATGCGCGACGCGTTCGCCCGCTACGTCGGCCACGCCCGCAAGGTCTCCTCCTCGCGCCGCGGCTCGGGGCGTCGCGCGTCGACCGGTGGCGCCGGCTCCTCGGGCGGCCCGAGCACCAAGGACATCCGCGACTGGGCGCGCGAGCAGGGCATGGAGGTCTCCGAGCGGGGCCGCGTGAGCAGCGAGGTGCGCGAGGCGTACGACGCCGCGCACTGACCCGCGCCACCCCGCGCCACCCCGCAGCACCCCGCAGCACCCCGCACCACCCGGAGACCCGTTCGCTGACAGCGGACGGGTCTTCGGTCGTGTGGGGGAACGCGTAGGCTGGTCGCGGGGTTGGAACAGATGTCTCCACCGCTCGACGATCGGGCGGGGAATCCCCCACACAGCTTGAGGAGCGATGCCCATGTTCGAGCGGTTTACCGACCGAGCCCGCCGGGTGGTCGTGCTGGCCCAGGAAGAGGCCCGCATGCTCTCCCACAACTACATCGGCACCGAGCACATCCTGCTGGGCCTGATCCACGAGGGCGAGGGCGTGGCCGCGAAGGCGCTGGAGAGCCTCGACATCTCGCTCGAGGCCGTGCGTGCCCAGGTCGAGGAGATCATCGGCCAGGGCCAGCAGGCGCCCAGCGGGCACATCCCCTTCACCCCGCGCGCCAAGAAGGTGCTCGAGCTCTCGCTGCGCGAGGCGCTCCAGCTCGGCCACTCCTACATCGGCACCGAGCACATCCTGCTCGGGCTGATCCGCGAGGGCGAGGGCGTGGCCGCCCAGGTGCTGCAGAAGCTCGGCGCCGACCTCAACCGGGTCCGCCAGCAGGTCATCCAGCTGCTCTCGGGCTTCCAGGGCAAGGAGTCCTCGGCCTCGGCCGCGGCAGCGACCTCGGGTGCCGGCGAGGCGCCGTCCTCGTCGCTGGTGCTCGACCAGTTCGGGCGCAACCTGACCCAGGACGCCCGCGAGGGCAAGCTCGACCCGGTCATCGGTCGTGACCAGGAGATCGAGCGGGTCATGCAGATCCTCTCGCGGCGCACGAAGAACAACCCGGTCCTGATCGGTGAGCCCGGCGTCGGCAAGACCACCGTCGTCGAGGGCCTGGCCGCCGACATCGTCAAGGGCAACGTGCCCGAGACGCTGAAGGACAAGCAGATCTACACCCTCGACCTGGGTGCGCTGGTGGCCGGCTCGCGCTACCGCGGTGACTTCGAGGAGCGCCTCAAGAAGGTGCTCAAGGAGATCCGCACCCGCGGCGACATCGTGCTGTTCATCGACGAGATCCACACCCTCGTCGGGGCCGGCGCGGCCGAGGGCGCGATCGACGCCGCCAGCATCCTCAAGCCGATGCTGGCCCGCGGCGAGCTGCAGACCATCGGTGCGACCACGCTCGACGAGTACCGTAAGCACCTGGAGAAGGACGCCGCGCTCGAGCGCCGCTTCCAGCCGATCCAGGTCGCCGAGCCCTCGATCGCGCACACCATCGAGATGCTCAAGGGCCTGCGCGACCGCTACGAGGCGCACCACCGGGTGACCATCACCGACGAGGCGCTCGTCTCGGCCGCCACCCTGGCCGACCGCTACATCTCCGACCGGTTCCTGCCCGACAAGGCGATCGACCTCATCGACGAGGCCGGCTCGCGCCTGCGCATCCGCCGGATGACCGCGCCCGCCGACCTGCGTGAGTACGACGACAAGATCGACGCGGTGCGGCAGAAGAAGGAGGCCGCCATCGACGGCCAGGACTTCGAGGCCGCCGCTCGTCTGCGCGACGAGGAGAAGCAGCTCATCCTCAAGAAGGCCGAGCGCGAGAAGCAGTGGCGCGCCGGCGACATGGACGAGGTCGCCGAGGTCGACGAGGAGCTGATCGCCGAGGTGCTCGCCGTGGCGACCGGCATCCCGATCGTGAAGCTGTCGGAGGAGGAGTCCTCGCGGCTGCTCAAGATGGAGGACGAGCTGCACAAGCGCGTCATCGGCCAGGACGAGGCCGTCCGGGCCCTGTCGCGGGCGATCCGGCGTACGCGTGCCGGCCTCAAGGACCCCAAGCGTCCCGGTGGTTCGTTCATCTTCGCCGGCCCCTCGGGTGTCGGTAAGACGTGGCTCTCCAAGTCGCTCGCCGAATTCCTCTTCGGTGACGAGGACTCGCTGATCCAGCTCGACATGAGCGAGTTCTCCGAGAAGCACACGGTGAGCCGTCTGTTCGGTTCTCCTCCGGGCTACGTCGGTTATGAAGAGGGCGGTCAGCTGACCGAGAAGGTGCGGCGCAAGCCGTTCTCGGTGGTGCTCTTCGACGAGGTCGAGAAGGCGCACCCCGACATCTTCAACAGCCTGCTGCAGATTCTCGAGGAGGGCCGTCTGACCGATTCACAGGGTCGGGTGGTCGACTTCAAGAACACCGTCATCATCATGACCACCAACCTCGGCACCCGAGACATCGCCAAGTCGGTCCACCTCGGTTTCAACCAGGGTGGCGACGCGGCCGGCTCCTACGAGCTGATGAAGGGCAAGGTCCGCGACGAGCTCAAGCAGCACTTCCGGCCCGAGTTCCTCAACCGTGTCGACGAGACGATCGTCTTCCCGCCGCTCTCGCGCGAGCAGATCGTGCACATGGTCGACAACATGGTCGCCGGTGTGGAGCTGCGGCTGCGCGACCGCGACATGGGCCTGGAGCTGACGCAGACGGCCAAGAACCTGTTGGCCGAGCGGGGCTTCGACCCGGTCCTGGGTGCCCGTCCGCTGCGCCGCACGGTGCAGCGCGAGATCGAGGACACCCTCGCCGAGAAGATGCTCTTCGGCGAGGTCGGCCCCGGCCAGCTGGTGCTGGTCGACGTGGAGGGCGAGGGCGCCGAGGCGACCTTCACCTTCACCGGCCAGAAGGTCGCGGCGCTGCCCGACGTCCCGCCGCTCGAGGCCGCCGGCGCGGTCGAGGGTGCGGACGACGACGGCGGTCCGACCGACGTGCCGAAGGGTGGCCCCGCTCCCGAGTGAGGCGCCTGAGCACAGGCTCGTGACGAGTGCCCCGGACCCTGGTGGGTCCGGGGCACTCGTGCGTCCGGGCCGCGGGACGTCATACCTCTGGCTCGGACGGACGTCCCGCCCGTATGACGTCCCGCGCGCCTCAGGGCAGGGCGTAGACGTCGGGCGCGACCTGGGCGACCAGCCGGTCGGCGACCAGGCCGGCCAGGCAGCGGGTGCGCTGCTCCTCGTCGGGCCAGGTCGCCTCCAGCGCCGAGCGGTGCACCGGCGCGTGGCTCTCGCGCAGCACCGCCATCAGCCGGCCCCGGCACTGCCGGTCGGTGCCGTCCCAGGCCTGCGCGCGCCGCGGCGGGCCGTCGTACGCCGGGTGGCCGGCCAGGCGCCACGCGCACTGCTCGGCGACCGGGCAGGCCTCGCAGCGCGGGCCGGTGGCGGTGCAGACCAGGGCGCCGAGCTCCATCACCGCGACCGCCCAGGTGGCCGCGGTGGCGGCGTCGTCGGGCACCAGCGCCGCGGCGGCGTCGCGCTCGGCGCGGGTCAGCGAGCGGCTGGGCAGCTCGGAGCCGCCGACGGCGCGGGCCAGCACCCGGCGCACGTTGGTGTCGAGCACCACGTGACGGCGCCCGAAGGCGAAGCTGGCCACCGCCGCCGCGGTGTAGTCGCCGACCCCGGGCAGGGCCAGCAGGTCGTCGTAACCGGAGGGCACCTGCCCGCCGTGCTCGGCGACGATCGCGGTGGCGGCCGCGTGCAGCCGCAGCGCCCGGCGGGGGTAGCCCAGCCGGCCCCAGGCCCGCACCGCCTCCCCGGTGGGCTCGGCGGCCAGGTCGGCCGGGGTGGGCCAGCGCTCCAGCCAGGTCTCGTGCACCGGCAGCACCCGCGCGACCGGGGTCTGCTGCAGCATCAGCTCGGAGACCAGCACCGACCACGGCGAGGCCTCCGGCCGACGCCAGGGCAGGTCGCGCTGGTGCTCGTCGTACCAGTCCAGGATCGGGGCGTGCAGGTCGCTGGTGGGCATCGGTGACATTCTCCGCCAGGGCCTCGGAGCGCCTCGCCGAGACCCCCGGCCCGGCTGGCTAGATTGACGCCCCATGAGCACCATGACCCGGGGACCCCACGCGCCCGCGGTCTACTGGCGCCGACGTCTGGTCGTGGCGCTGGTGGCCCTGTTCCTCGTCCTCGGCGCCGCCCGGCTGCTCGGGCTCGGCGGCGACGAGGACACCGCCGAGGAGCAGCTCGTGCAGAGCTCGGCCGAGACGACGGCGGAGACCGAGGAGACGTCGGGGCAGGTCGCCCCCTCGTCGGTGCTGCCGACCAGCGACGCCGCCGCGACCGCCGGTGACGGCACCGGGCAGGGGAGCGGGCAGTCCGGCGGCCAGGGCTCGAAGAAGGGCAAGAAGAAGGCCAAGGCCGCTGCGCCCCCCGAGCCGGTCGGCACGTGCGTGGCCAGCGACGTGCGGGTCGAGCCCGTCGTCGGGTCCGCGGTGGCCGGGCGCAGCGTGACCATCGGGCTCGAGCTGCGCACCCGCGACGCGGTGGCCTGCACGTGGGAGGTCTCGCCCAGCGCGGTGACCATGAAGATCACCTCGGGGCCCGACGAGATCTGGACCAGCCGGCAGTGCCCGAAGGCGGTGCCGACCCAGGAGGTCGTGCTGCGCAACGAGGGCACCACGACCGTCGAGGTCGTCTGGAGCTCGCGTCGCTCCGACGACTCGTGCAGCAAGCTGACCGACTGGGCGCTGCCGGGCTTCTACCACGTCACCGCGGCGGCGCTGGCCGGTGAGCCGCGCGACCTGCAGTTCGAGCTGGAGACGCCCGTGGCGCCCACGATCACCGCCTCGCCCGAGCCCGAGGGCGACGACAAGAAGAAGAGGAAGCAGGACCGCGACTAGCCCTGCGAACGCCCCAGGAGCGTCTCGTCGAGGTGCTCGAGCAGGTCGCGGGGGGTGTCGTGGACGCTGGCGGCGCCGGCCTCGAGCAGCTCGGCGGTGCTGATGCCGCCGGTGCGCAGGCCCAGGCACGCGACCCCGGCGCCCGCCGCCGACTCGACGTCCCACACCGTGTCGCCGAGCATCACCGCACGGTCGGGGGAGACGGAGCCGAGCGCGACCTCGACCAGGTTCGGGGCCGGCTTCGACTCGTCGGCGTCGCCGCCGGCGACCCGGTCGTGCAGCAGGGGTGCGGCGCCCTCGACGACCTCGAGCAGCCGCTCGCTGAGCTCCTTGTCGGCCGAGCTGGCCAGCACCAGGGTGAAGCCGCGGGTGCGCAGCTCCTCCAGCAGCTCGACGGCGCCGTCGGTGGCCACGATCTCGTGGAAGCGCTCGTCGAGGTGCTCCTTGTGGCGGGCCCGCACCTCGTCGCCCACGGCGTTCTCGACGCTCTCGCCCGCCACCGCGGTGACCAGGCGGTCGCCGCCCATCCCGATCGAGCGGTGCAGGCGGTGGGACGCCACGTCGACCCCGACGTCGCGGAAGGCGGCGCGCCAGGCGGCGGTGTGCTGGTAGACCGAGTCGACGAGCGTGCCGTCGAGGTCGAGCAGGACGGTGTCGATGCCGGCGTCGTGGGAAGTCATGGGGGCCACCGTCGCACGCGAGCGCCGATGCGCCTTCACCCCGAGGGGCGTGGGTGCGGCGTACGCCGCCTCAGCTCGCCACAGCCGGCCCCTCGTCGCCTCAGCCCAGCCGGTCGCGCAGCTTGGCCAGCAGCGGCTCGGCGGCCTCGTCGAGGAAGCGCTGCTGCTGCTCGTCGCCGACCTGCACCAGGGCGACGTCGGTGAAGCCGGCGTCCTCGAAGGCGGAGACCGCCTCGACGATCTTGTCGAGGTCGGGGCCGCAGGGGATGTTCTCGGCGACGTCCTCGGGGCGCACGAACTGGGTCGCCCCGGCGAACCCGGAGGTGGTCGGCAGGTCGGCGTTGACCTTCCAGCCGCCGGCGAACCAGCGGAACTGCGCGTGCGCCCGCTCGCGGGCGGCGTCCTCGTCGGGGTCCCAGCAGATCGGGATCTGGCCGATCGCCCGGGCGCCGTCACCGATGCGGGGAGCGCCGTCGACGGCGTTCCACGAGCTGACCAGGTCGGGGTCGGGCTCGACGGCGATCAGGTCGTCGGCGAGCGGGGCGAAGCGCTGCACGCCCTTGTCTCCGGCCACCGCCAGCGCCAGGCGCACCGGCTCGTCGGGCAGGTCCCAGATGCGTGAGGAGTCGACGTCGAAGTGCTCGCCTCGGTAGGTGACGAGGTCGCCGGCGTGCAGGGCGCGGATGATCTCGAGGGCCTCGACCAGCATCGACTGGCGGGTGTCCACGGCCGGCCACCCGTGCCCGATGGTGTGCTCGTTGAGGTTCTCGCCGCTGCCGAGCCCGAGGGTGAAGCGGCCCTCGCTGAGCATCCCCATGGTCGCGGCCTTCTGGGCCACCACGGCCGGGTGGTACCTCATCGTGGGGCAGGTGATGTAGGTCATCAGCTCCACCCGCTCGGTGACCTGGCTGACCGCGCCGAGCATCGACCAGGCGTACGGCGCGTGGCCCTGCTCGGTGAGCCAGGGGCTGAAGTGGTCGCTGGAGACCTCGAAGTCGAAGCCGGCCCGCTCCGCGGCGGCGGCGTAGCGCACCAGCTCTCGAGGTCCGCTCTGCTCGGTCATCAACGTGTACCCGAATCGCATGCCACCGACGCTAGGAACGGCACGGGGGCCGGCTGCTCACCCGGTCGGACCGGTTTCGCGCGATTCCCGGCGAACGGGCCCGGGAGCAGGCACCATGTGTGTCGCCGTACGACGCAGCGGGCGCGTCGGGTGGCGCGAGGCTGACCCCGAACCTTGGACAGGGCCTCCACAGATCCACGAGCGCGCCCGAAAACCTCACCTCCGCGGGTGAAAGGTGCCCTCGTGGGCTCGGCGTGGGGGCGGCGGAGCAGTACGTTCGAGGACGTGTCTACCTCTCGTCCTGTCCGCGTGGCCCTCATCGACAACTTCGAGGTGTCCGTCGTGGGTCTCCGGGCGCTCCTCGCCCCCTTCTCGGGACGGGTGAACCTGCTCGAGCTGCGCACGGCGATGAACAAGCCGTCCGCCGTCGACGTGATCCTCTACGAGCCGGTGCGTCAGTCGCCGACCACCCAGGGGATGCTGCGCGACCTGGTGCGCGCCTCGCAGAAGCAGGCCGTCGTCTACTCCTGGCGCGACCAGGAGGGCGAGCTGCGCGGTTCGTTCGCCGGCCACCTGTCGAAGGCGCTGCCGGCCTCCGACCTGGTCGCGGCGCTGGAGTCGCTGCACGACGGTGGCGAGATGGTCGCGCGGCGCCGGATACCGGCCGACCCCGGCCCGCTGAGCATCGTCTCGCGGGCCTCGGGCGTCGATGTCGAGCTGACGCCCCGCGAGGCCGAGATCCTGGCCCTGGTCACCCAGGGGCTGACGAACTCCGAGATCGGCGCGCAGCTCTACCTGAGCATCAACTCGGTCAAGACCTACATCCGTGCGGCCTACCGCAAGATCGCGGTCACCCGGCGTGCCCAGGCGGTGGCGTGGGGGATGGAGCACGGCCTCGCGCCGCTCAGCGAGCGCGAGACGGCCGGCGTCTGAGGAAAAATCTGCAGGAGGACCTGCAGGCGCCCAGAAGTTTGCTACTGTCCTCCGCGAACGTACGAGGACACTCCTCGACCGGGTGATGCATCACCAGCGCCGGGTGATTTCGATACGTGTCCGCGGCCCTCGTGGCCGCGACGCAGGCGGTGGGCCCCGACCCTAACGGGGCCCACCGTTCTGTCGTTGTGGGGCGGTCCGTGCCCGCCTGGTGGTCTTCTTCCCCGGCTCGACGCCTCCTAATCCTCCCGAGCCGGACGGATCTAGCAGGGCCTCAGCGTCGTCGACGCGGGTCGAGGCTGACCAGGGCGCCCAGCACGGCCACCGCGCCGGAGCCGATCTCGCTGGCGACGGTGGTCTGGGTGTCGTGCGCCCCGACGATGCCCAGCAGGACCAGCACCGCGCCGGTGACGAGGGCGATCGCGGTGGCGACCAGGGTCCGGCCGTGCTGCAGGAGCCACAGCCCGACCAGGAGCAGCACCACCCCGCCGCCCATCGCCCGCCAGGTGCCCACGCGCCCCTCAGGCGTCTCGGGGTAGAGGACCCACTGCGAGAGGGCGAGCCAGGCGCCGGCGAGCAGCACCAGCAGGGCGCCCACGGGCACCAGGTTGAGCCGGGTGCCGCGCCGGTCCGCGAGGCGGCGGCGTACGTCGTGGGTGGTCTCCTCGGCGTGCTCGGCCGTGGCCTCGTCGTCCTGGTGGGTGCCGGCGCCGGGCCGCTCGACGGTCTCGCTCTCGCTGCTGACCAGGTCGGCGGGGGAGGAGCCGGTGTCGACGTCCCACATCAGACCGCTGCGCCAGGCGCCCACCGCCCCGGCGGCCAGCAGCACGCCGCCGATGGCGCCGACGAGGAGGTCGAGCAGGATCACGCCGATCCCCAGCACCACCACCCCGGCGAGCAGCACCAGCAGGCTGGCCCACGTCCACCGGGTGTGCACCGTGTGCGTGCGTCCGCTGAAGTGCGGTTCCTGGTCGTCGGTCGTGCGGTCGGGGGTTCGCTCGTCGGTCATCGTCGGTTGCCACCTCCGTGCTCGGTCTCACCGGCACGGGTACCCCGCCGCGAGCGGGCGCACACCTGCGAAGGGGTGGGCCCCGTGGGACTCGAACCCACAACCAAGAGATTAAAAGTCTCCTGCTCTGCCAATTGAGCTAGAGGCCCGGGGACCGCGTCCACCGGGTCTCCCGGCGGCCGGACCGGTCCGCGCGGCGAGTATCCCAGACCGCCGCGTCGGGCCGCGAGGAGAGCCCCGCGCCCTGTCGTGGGTACGGCGCTCAGCCCTGGGCGCTGCTCGACGGCACGGGGCGCAGGTCGGCCCCGAAGGCCACGAGCCAGGCCTGCAGCACCGCCTTCTCCAGGGCCGGCCGGTCGCGCAGCACGCCCCCGATGGCCAGCCCGCGCAGCAGCGAGAGCAGCCCGTCGCCGAACACCTCGAGGCGCTCGTCGTCGAGCTCGCCGACCAGGCCCAGGAGGGGCTCCCTGAGCTGGCGGGCCAGCTCGCGCGCGCCGGGCCCCAGCGCCTCGCGCAGGGCCGGGTCGGTGCGGGCTGCGACCCACAGCTCCAGCCCGGCGACGTACGTCGGGCGCCGCGTGACCTCGTGGAGCACGTCGATCAGCGCCGTCGGGTCGGCGGTGCCCACGGCGCCCTGGATCTCGGCGCCCTGGGCGCGGGCGACGTGGTCGACGGCCGCGACGGCGAGCTCGCGCATCGAGGAGAAGTGGTGGGTCAGGGCTCCGCGGGTCACGCCGGCGCGGGTCTGCACGCGCTGCATGGTCAGGCCGGCGTACCCGTGCTCGACCATCACCTCGACCGCGGCCGAGAGCACCAGGTCGCGCGTGCGCAGGGCGCGTGATTGACGGCGCTCGGGTTCCACAGCACAATCCTCGCAGAACCCGAAACAGACCATTTGGACTGTTTTGCTGACGAACCGAGGAGAACCCCATGGTGCTGGCCGCCAGCCTTGTCCGCCGCGGAGCAGCCGCCTTCCCCGACCGCACCGCGGTCCTGGTGGGCGACGACTCGCTGACCTACGCCGAGGTGGACGCCCGCGCGAACCTCATCGCCCACCACCTGCGCGGCCACGGCGTCGGCAAGGGGACCCACGTCGCGCTGCTCGTCGGCAACGGGCTGCACTCCGTGCCGATGGAGTTCGCCTCGATCAAGGCCGGCCTGGTGCGCGTGCCCCTCAACGCCCGCCTCTCCCTCGACGAGCACGCCGACATGCTCGCCGGCTCGCACGCCACGGTCGTGGTGGCCGACGCCGCCCTGTCGCCCCGCGCCGCCGAGCTCGTCGAGCGCGTCCCCGGCCTGCGCGCGTTCGCGCTCGACGACCTGGTGGCCCCGGTGGCCGAGGCCGTCGAGGAGCCCGACGTGGCCCTCTGCGAGGACGACCCGACGCTGCTGCTCTACACCTCCGGCACGACGGGGAAGCTCAAGGCGGTCGTGCACACCCAGGGCACCTACGGGGCGATCTGCACCAACATCCTGGCCAACGTGCTCGACCCCCAGCCCGACTCGGTGATGCTGCACGCGGCCTCGCTCATCCACGCCAGCGGCACCTTCGTGCTGCCCTACTGGGTGCGGGGCGCAGCCTCGGCGATCCTGCCCGGCTTCGAGCCCGCGTCCTTCGTGGCGGCCATCGAGAAGCACCGCGCCACCGAGATCAACCTGGTGCCGACGATGTTCGCCATGCTGCACAGCACCGGCGTCCTCGATGGTGCCGACCTCTCCTCGCTGCGCAAGGTGATCTACGGCGCCAGCCCGATGCCGAGGCCGGTGCTGGAGCGCTCGATCGAGGTCTTCGGGCCGATCCTGACCCAGTACTACGGGCAGACCGAGGCGCCGCTGTGCATCGCGGTGCTCGACGAGCACGCCCACGCCGACCCGAGCCTGTGGAGCGCCTGCGGCAGGCCCGCCACCGACGTCGAGATCCGCCTGCTCGACGAGGACGGCGCGCCGGTCGGGCCGGGCGAGATCGGCGAGATCTCGCTGCGGGCCCCGTTCCAGATGCAGGGCTACTTCGAGGCCGACGGCCTCAACGCGGCGTCGCTGAGCGACGACGGCTGGCTGCGCACCCGCGACCTGGCCCGCTTCGACGAGCGGGGCTACCTGCACCTGGTCGACCGCACCAGCGACATGATCATCACCGGCGGCTACAACGTGTACCCCCGCGAGGTCGAGGACGCGCTCGCCTCGCACCCGGCGGTCGCCGAGTGCGCCGTCGTCGGCGCGCCCGACGCCACCTGGGTCGAGGCGGTCACCGCCTTCGTCGCCCTCCGCGACGGCGCCAGCGCCTCCGAGGCCGAGCTGGTCGAGCACGTCCGGGCCCGGATCGCCACCCACAAGGCCCCCAAGACGGTGCAGTTCGTCGAGGCGATCCCGAAGTCGGCGGTGGGCAAGATCCTGCGCCGCGCGCTGCGCGAGCCGCTGTGGGAGCAGGCGCGATGAGCGACGTGCGCGTCGAGACCGACGGCGACGTCACCACGATCGTGATGAGCCGCCCCGAGCGGCACAACGCGGTCGGGCGCTCCATGGCCGACGAGCTGGCGCAGGCCTTCCGCGACTTCGAGGAGTCGGAGGCGAAGGTCGCCGTGCTGGCCGGCGACGGGCCGTCGTTCTGCGCCGGGGCCGACCTGAAGGCGGTCGGCACGGCCGAGAGCAACCGGGTCTCGCCCGAGGGCGACGGGCCGATGGGTCCGACCCGGATGGAGCTCTCGAAGCCGGTGGTCGCGGCGGTCCACGGGCACGCGGTCGCGGGCGGCCTCGAGCTCGCCGTGTGGTGCGACCTGCGGGTGGCCGACGAGGACGCCGTCCTCGGTGTCTTCTGCCGGCGCTGGGGGGTCCCGCTCATCGACGGCGGGACGGTGCGGCTGCCCCGCCTGATCGGCCACGGCCGCGCGATGGACCTGATCCTCACCGGCCGGGCCGTGGGTGCGCAGGAGGCGCTCGAGCTGGGCCTGGTCAACCGGGTGGTGCCCGTCGGCACCGCCCGGGCCGCGGCCACGGCGCTGGCCCACGAGATCGCGCGGATGCCGCAGACCTGCCTGCGTGGCGACCTCCGCTCGGCGCGCGCCCAGTGGGGCGACACCGAGGAGGCGGCGATGCGGCGCGAGCTCGCCATCGGCCTGGTCTCCCTCGAGGCAGACGGGGTCGCGGGCGCGGGCCGGTTCGCGGCGGGCAGGGGTCGCGGCGGCTCCTTCGAGGACATCTGACCACGGCGCGCCACTAGGGTGCGGCCATGACCAGCACCGGACCCGAGGCCACGACCACCCACGAGGGCCCCCTGCGCGTCGAGCGCGACGGCCACGTCGAGACCTGGACGATCGACCTGCCCGAGACCCGCAACCCGATCTCGGGGCCCGACGTGGTCGCGGCGTTCGTCGAGCACACCGCCCGCGTCGACCGCGACGGCGACGTGCGGGCGGTCATCCTGACCGGCGCCGGGTCGGCCTTCTCGGCCGGTGGCAACGTGCACGAGATGGCCGAGCGGCGCGGGATGTTCTCGGGGGCGCCGTACGAGCAGCGCAACGGCTACCGGCACGGCATCCAGCAGATCCCGCTGGCGCTGCGCCGCTGCGAGGTGCCGTTCATCGCGGCCGTCAACGGCCCCGCGGTCGGCGCGGGCTGCGACCTGGCGATGATGTGCGACCTGCGCATCGCCTCCACCAAGGCGTTCTTCGCCGAGTCCTTCGTGCAGCTGGGGATCATCCCCGGCGACGGGGGAGCGTGGTTCCTGACCCGCGCGATCGGGCCCGCCCGGGCCGCGGAGATGGCGCTGACCGGCGACCGCGTCGACGCCGCCACCGCCCTGGAGTGGGGGATGGTCTCGCGCGTCGTCGAGCCCGAGGAGCTCCTCGACGCCGCCCGCGACCTGGCCGCCCGGGTCGCCAAGAACCCGCCGCACGCCACCCGGATGGCCAAGAAGCTCATCCAGGAGTCCCAGCAGCGCGACCTCGAGGGCGTCCTCGAGCTCAGCGCCGCGATGCAGGCGATCTCCCACCACACCCAGGCCCACACCGACGCGGTGCAGGCCTTCGTGGAGCGCACCCGCCGCTAGGCACTCATACTCCTCGGGTGAAGACGCCCACTACCCGCCGCGCCGCCTCCCTGGTGGCAGCGCTCGCGGTCTCGGTCCCCCTGCTCGCCACGCTGGCCACCGTGCCGGCCTCCTCTGCGCCCACTGCGCCCTCCGCAGCCGTCGGTGCGCGTGCGTCGGCGGCCCCGGACACGCCGACCATCCGCTGGCGCGACTGCGGACGCGTCGACTGCGGGCGGATGTCCGTCCCGCTCGACCACGACGAGCCCGACGGCGCCAGCATCGACCTCGAGGTGGCGCGGGTCCCGGCCCGCAAGCCGGCGCGGCGCATCGGTGCGGTCTTCGTCAACCCGGGCGGGCCCGGCGGCGGCGCGGCCGGCTTCGCGCCGTACGCCGCCAGGCTGCTCGGCCCCCAGGTCCGCAACCGCTTCGACATCGTCGGCATCGACCCGCGGGGCGTCGGCGGCAGCAGCGGTCTGCTCTGCCGCGGTCGCAGCGACGCGTCGTACCCGCGCGTGGCCTTCCCCGACACCCGCCCCCAGCGGCGCGACTGGCTGGCCTTCGACGCCACCGAGCAGCGCCTGTGCGCCAAGAAGCGGATCGTCGACCACATGAGCACCGCCGACACGGCGCGCGACATGGATCTGGCGCGCCAGGCGCTGGGCGACGAGCAGGCGAGCTTCTTCGGCGCCTCCTACGGCTCGGTGCTGGGGGCGACCTGGGTCTCGCTGTTCCCCGAGACCATGCGCGTGGCGGTCGTCGACGGCGTGCTCGACCCGGTGGCCTGGACCACCGGCCGTGACCTGCCCGACGGCACCCCCGGCTCCAGCCTGCCCTCTAGCGGGCGGCTGGGCAGCGAGGTCGGCGCCCGGGACGCCCTGGTCGCCGGGCTCGCCGAGTGCGACACCGCCGGGCGGAGCACCTGCCGGCTGGCCGGCGACGCGCTGGGCCGCTGGGACGCCGTCGCGGCCCGGCTGCGCGGCGACCGCGCGGCCGGGCGCCGCATCGGGCTGTCCTACTCCGACTTCGTGGGCTCCACGCTCGGCATGCTCTACGGCGGCGACGTCGCCTTCATCGCCGACTTCGCCTTCCGCGCCGAGCGTCGCCTCGCCCGCACCGGCGGCCGCCCGCTCTCCGGCGAGCCGGCCGAGGCCGACGCGTCGCTGGCCCGCACCGTGCGCCAGGTGCGCGAGCAGCTGGCCCGCTCGCCGTTCCCCGGCCCGTACGCCGCCGCCCCCACCGTCACCGGGCAGCGCCAGGCCGGCTCGCGCGTGTGGATCGACGGCAGCTTCCACGGGGTGCTGTGCTCCGACGGGCTCAACCCCACCGACACCGGCGCCTGGGTCGAGAACGCCGAGCGCACCCGCGCCGCGGGCGGTGACTTCGGCCCGCTGTGGTCGTGGAGCTCCTCGGCCTGCGCGGCCTGGCCGGGCTCGGGCGAGGACGCCTACCGCGGCCCGTTCACGATGCCGGGCGCCGAGCGGCTGCTGGTGGTCAGCAACCGCCACGACCCGGCCACCCCGCTGAGCGGCGCGCTGGCGCTGCAGGAGCTGATGCCGGGCTCGCGGCTGGTCACCACGGGTGACACCGGCCACGTCGCCACCGGCACCAACGACTGCGCCACCAGCGTCGTGCGAGCGGTGCTGCGCACCGCGGAGACGCCCGCCGAGGACGTCGTCTGCGCCCGCGAACGGGAGCCGTTCACGCCCTGATCCACAAAAAGACGCCCGCGATTGGTTTGCAGACGGGGTGGGCGCGGTAGTGTGTGGCTCAGCAACAGATGCAAGTTCCAGCAGGTCGACGCCAGCGGAGTTTGTGATCCAACGGCGTTTCAGCTTGTACGGGTCCTGCCAAGGTCAAAGCAAGTCGGAGCGACGTGTCACCGCATCAAGTTTGCCGGGCCGTCGAAGTGACGGTCCTCGCTTTGACTAAGGAGTACCAAGCACATGGCACAGGGCACCGTTAAGTGGTTCAACGCCGAGAAGGGTTTCGGCTTCATTGCGCAGGAGGACGGCGGCGACGACGTCTTCGTGCACTACTCGGCGATCCAGACCCAGGGCTACAAGTCCCTGGACGAGAACCAGAAGGTCGAGTTCGACGTCACGCAGGGCCCCAAGGGCCCGCAGGCGGAGAACGTTCGCCCCGTCTGATCAGGACGTCGCCGGCTCCTAGCCGGTAGCACCACGACGAGGCCCCACCCGGTGACGGGTGGGGCCTTCGTCGTGTCCGGGGCGCGTCTTGCTGAGTTTTGGCACAGAATGTGGGCCGCGGGGGTTTGTCCGGCCCGTGCGTCGGGCAGTCTGGATGGCGATGGACATCCACGAGCTGAGCGGAGGAAGAGTGCACGACCAGTTCGACGTCTCGCTCGAGGACTCCGACCTGCTCGGGGAGGTCGAGCTGACCACCAACCTGATCATCGCGGCCTCGGAGTCCGAGGAGCACCTCAGCCAGCCCGAGATCGACGACATCCTCGGCGTCGCGCTGCACCGCGACGCCTCCTGACGCCCGGCCCCGCAGCGCGGGCCCCGAAGCGGCCCTGCGGCGCCGGGCTTCCTCTCTGTTGCTTTCCTACCCTAGGGGGGTACCCTATGGTCATGGTTGAGCACCAGCACGGGTACCTGCACCGCAAGGACGACTACCTCGCCCGACTGCGCCGCATCGAGGGCCAGGCCCGCGGCCTGCAGCGGATGGTCGAGGAGGAGCAGTACTGCATCGACATCCTGACCCAGGTCTCGGCGATGACGAAGGCCCTGCAGTCGGTCTCGCTGGGCCTGCTCGACGAGCACATGCACCACTGCGTCGCCGACGCCGCCCGGGCCGGCGAGGCCGAGGGGCGCGCCAAGATCGACGAGGCCGTCGCCGCGATCACCCGACTCGTGAAGTCCTGAAGGAGCACCGCATGAGCACCCACACCAGCACCTGGACCGTCGCCGGCATGACCTGCGGGCACTGCGTCGCCTCGGTCACCGAGGAGATCGCCGAGATCGACGGCGTCGAGAGCGTCGACGTCACCCTCGAGAGCGGCGAGGTCGTCGTGACCAGCAACGCCCCGCTCGAGCGGGTCAGCGTCGAGCGCGCCGTGAGCGAGGCGGGTTACGAGCTGACGTCATGACCACCACCAGCACCACCAGCACCAGCGAGGTCGAGGTCGACCTCGCCATCACCGGCATGACCTGCGCGTCGTGCGCCAACCGCATCGAGCGCAAGCTCAACAAGCTCGAGGGCGTCAGCGCCACGGTCAACTACGCCACCGAGAAGGCGCACGTGGTCGCTCCCGGCTCGACCAGCACCGACCTGCTGCTCGAGACCGTCGCCAAGGCGGGGTACGCCGCCAGCGTGCCCGACCCCGAGAGCGACACCGACGACGCGGCCGACGAGCTCGCGGCGCTGCGCCGCCGGCTGGTGGTCTCCGCGGTGCTGGCGGTGCCGGTGGTCGCGCTGGCGATGGTGCCGGCCTGGCAGTTCGACCGCTGGGCGTGGGTCTCGCTGGTGCTGGCCACCCCCGTCGTGCTGTGGGGCGCCTGGCCCTTCCACCGCGCCGCGGCGACCAACCTGCGCCACGGCTCCACGACCATGGACACGCTCGTCTCCGTGGGCGTCGGGGCGGCGTACCTGTGGTCGGTGGTGGCGCTGGTGCTCGGCGACGCCGGGATGCCCGGCATGACGCACGGGTTCTCGTTGAGCCTGCAGCGCGGCGACGGGCTCGACGAGGTCTACCTCGAGGTCGCCGCGGGGGTCACCACCTTCCTGCTCGCCGGGCGGTGGTTCGAGAAGCGCTCCAAGCGCCGCGCCGGCGCCGCGCTCGAGGCGCTGCTGCGGATGGGCGCCAAGGAGGTCGCGCTGCTGCGCGACGGTGTCGAGACGCAGGTGCCCGCCGAGGCCCTGCGGGTCGGCGACGTCTTCGTGGTGCGCCCCGGCGAGAAGGTGGCCACCGACGGCGAGGTCGTCGAGGGCGTCTCCGCGCTCGACGTCTCGATGCTGACCGGCGAGCCGGTGCCGGTCGACGTCGGTCCGGGCGACGTGGTCACCGGGGCGACCGTCAACGCCGGCGGCCGGCTGGTCGTGCGCGCCACCCGCGTCGGCTCCGACACCCAGCTGGCCCAGATGGCGCGCCTGGTCGAGCAGGCCCAGCAGGGCAAGGCCGAGGTGCAGCGCCTGGCCGACCGGGTCTCCGGGGTCTTCGTGCCCGTCGTCATCGCGCTCTCGCTGCTGACCCTGGTCGGGTGGCTGCTCAGCGGCGCCGGCGCGACCACCGCCTTCGCCGCGGCCGTCGCGGTGCTGATCATCGCCTGCCCGTGCGCGCTGGGCCTGGCCACGCCGACCGCGCTGATGGTGGGCACCGGACGCGGCGCCCAGCTCGGCATCCTGATCCGCGGGCCCGAGATCCTCGAGTCCACCCGCCGCGTCGACACGATCGTGCTCGACAAGACCGGCACCGTCACCACGGGCCGGATGAGCCTGGTCGACGTGGTCGCCCACGGAGCGGAGGCGGGGGAGGTGCGCCGGGTCGCGGCCGCGCTCGAGCACGGCTCCGAGCACCCGATCGCCCGCGCCGTGGCCACGGCCGCGCCCCGCGAGGAGCACCCCGAGGTGAGCGGCTTCGCCAACCGTGAGGGCCTCGGCGTCGTCGGCGACGTCTCGGGGCGGCGTACGGCGGTGGGGCGCCCGGCGCTGCTCGAGGCCGAGGGCCTGTCCCTGCCCGCGCCCCTCGCCGACGCGCTCGAGGCGGCGCAGGCCCAGGGTCGCACCCCGGTGCTGGTCGGCTGGGACGGCGCGGCCCGCGGGGTGCTGGTCGTCGCCGACACCGTCAAGGACACCTCCGCCGAGGCCGTCGCGCGGCTGCGGGCGCTGGGTCTCGACCCGGTGCTGCTCACCGGCGACCACGAGCGGGCCGCCCGGGCGGTGGCCGCCGAGGTCGGCATCGACACCGTGGTCGCCGACGTGCTGCCGGCCGACAAGGTCAGCGAGGTGCGCCGGCTGCAGGAGGCCGGGCGCGTGGTGGCGATGGTCGGCGACGGCGTCAACGACGCGGCCGCGCTCGCCCAGGCCGACCTGGGCATCGCCATGGGCACCGGCACCGACGTGGCCATCGAGGCCGCCGACCTGACCCTGGTCAGCGGCGACCTGCGGGTCGCCGGCGACGCGGTCGCACTGGCGCGCCGCACCCTGGGCACCATCCGCGGCAACCTCTTCTGGGCCTTCGCCTACAACGTCGCCGCGCTGCCCCTGGCTGCCCTCGGCCTCCTCAGCCCGATGATCGCCGGCCTGGCGATGGCGCTCTCCTCGGTCTTCGTCGTCACCAACAGCCTGCGCCTGCGCCGCTTCCGCGGCGTCGTCGCTGGTTGAGCAGCGAGGGTCGAAGGCTCGAGCGTCGCCGAAACCGGGTGAGTCCATGGCGTACGGCGAGTGGTTGCGGCGGGCGCGGTGCTCACTGGGTCTCGGCGTCGCTCGTCGCTGGGGCTCCTCCCTGCTCGACCAACGGTGCTCGCCGACGTTGGTTGAGGAAGGCGCGCAGCGCCTGTCTCGAAACCGGGTGACTCCATGGCGTACGGCGAGGGGTCGCCGCCGTTGGTTGAGCAGCGAGGGCCGAAGGCTCGAGCGTCGCCGAACCGGGTGACTCCATGGCGTACGGCGGGTGGTTGCGGCGGGCGCGGTGCTCACTGGGTCTCGGCGTCGCTCGTCGCTGGTGCTCCTCCCTGCTCGACCAACGATCTCGTTGGTTGAGGAAGGCGCGCAGCGCCTGTCTCGAAACCGGGTGAGTCCATGGCGTACGGCGAGGGGTCGCCGCCGTTGGTTGAGCAGCGAGGGCCGAAGGCTCGAGCGTCGCCGAAACCCGGTGAGTCCATGGCGTACGGCGAGTGGTTGCGGCGGGCGCGGTGCTCACTGGGTCTCGGCGTCGCTCGTCGCTGGCGCTCCTCCCTGCTCGACCAACGATCTCGGTGGTTGAGGAAGGCGCGCAGCGCCTGTCTCGAAACCGGGTGACTCCATGGCGTACGGCGAGGGGTCGCCGCCGTTGGTTGAGCAGCGAGGGCCGAAGGCTCGAGCGTCGCCGAAACCGGGTGAGTCCATGGCGTACGGCGAGTGGTTGCGGCGGGCGGGGTGCTCAGTGGGTCTCGGCGTCGCTCGTCGCTGGGGCTCCTCGCTGCTCGACCAACGGAGGCGGCGGTCGTCGCTGGGGCTCCTCGCTGCTCGACCAACGGAGGCGGCGGTCGTCGCTGGGGCTCCTCCCTGCTCGACCAACGGGCGGGGTCAGCAGGTGGCGAAGAGCAGGGGGCCGTCGGAGAGGTCGCTGAGGGGGAAGGCGCCGGCGACGGGGGCGAGGTCGAGGGTGACGGTGGTGGCGTCGGCGGTGACCTCGTCGACGGTGAACCGGTCGGAGAACGCCCCGCCCTGGCCGGGGGCGGGGCCGGCGGCCAGCGCGGCGCGGGTGTCGGCGTTGGTGCGGGCCTGCTCCTCGCTCTCGAAGCCCAGACCGACCCGCAGGTCGAGCGGCGCCTGCGAGCCGCCGTCGCCGCCCTCCTCGGGCGGCAGCAGCGCCAGCACGAACCCGGTCAGCGGGTTCACCGGACCCGCCTGGGCCAGCAGCTCGTCGGCGGCGGCCTGGTCGGAGTCGCCGGCTCCGCCCATCGACAGCGCCCCGCAGGCCTGCTCGCCGGTGAGCAGCACCGCGCTGAGCGGCTGCGCGGGCAGCGTGCCGAGCACGTCGGTGACGCCGGCCGCGCTGGGCTCGTGCTCGTCGGCGGCCTCCTCGAGGCCCCGCTCGAGGTAGGCGCGCTGGTCGCTGGCCAGCAGCAGCGAGCGCTCCTCGTCGAGGGCCACGAACTGCAGGGTGGGGGTGCCGGCGGTGCCGCTGGCGGCGTTGAGCCGGGCCAGCACCTCCTCGCCGCCCTCCCACACGCCCTCGGGGGAGTCGGGACGGGTGTAACCCAGCGACTCGAGCCGGTCGCCCAGCGCCGAGGTGTCGGCGTCGTCGCCGAGCCCCACGATCTCCAGCGCCCCGTCGGGTGACTGGGCCAGCAGCTCCCAGTCGATGCTCGCCGGCGACCAGCCGAACGACTGCGCCAGCAGCGGCGCCGACTCCACCAGCCCCGAGGCGGAGGTCAGGTCGGCGTCGAAGCCCGCGTCGAGCAGGCGGCGTACGGCGTCGTCGTCGGTGCCGGTGACCCCCAGGCGCTCGCGCACCGCCGCCCAGTCGGTCCAGGTCCAGCGCTGGGTGTCGGCGGGGGCCAGCGAGACCGCCCGCTCGAGGTCGCTGCCGGGCCCGCGCCACCACCGCACCCCGACCGCGAGCACGCCGATCAGCAGCAGCGTCAGGACCGCGACCCCGGCCACGACGAGCGCGCGTCGCCGCGGGTCCACCCCGGCCGTCGAGACGGCGTCCGGCGCGGTCGCCGAGGGGCTGCTGGGCGGGCTGGTGGGGGAGCTGCTGCTCGGCTCGGGCACGGGTCGGGCTCCTCATCGCGGCGACGGTGGTGTGAGACTACGGGCATGGCAGACGTCCCGAGCCGCTCCCGTGACGTCCTCGCCGCCGGGGCCGTCGTCTTCCGGCCCGGCCGCGAGGTGCTCCTGGTGCACCGGCAGCGATACGACGACTGGTCCTTCCCCAAGGGCAAGCTCGACCCGGGCGAGCACGCGAGCACCGCCGCGGTGCGCGAGGTCGAGGAGGAGACCGGGCTGCACGTGCGCCTGGGCCCGCCGCTGCCCTCGCAGCGCTACCCCAATGCCAAGACCATGAAGACGGTCCACTACTGGGTCGGCCGGGTGGTCTCCGACGACTCCGTCGACGGCTACGAGCCGAACGCCGAGATCAGCGGCGTGCGCTGGGTGCCGGTCGACGAGGCCGCGACGCTGCTGACCTACGAGCGCGACCGCGAGCTGCTCGAGACCGCGCTGGGCCGGCGCAAGCGCACCCACGCGCTGGTCGTGCAGCGCCACGCCCGCGCCCGGGCCCGCTCGACGTGGCGCGGCGACGACCGGGAGCGCCCGCTGCAGCAGGTCGGGCGCAGCCAGGCCTTCGACCTGGTGCCCGTGCTGGCGGCGTACGACGTGCGCCGGCTGGCGACCTCGCCGGCGGTGCGCTGCCTCGAGACCCTCACGCCGTACGCCGAGACGATCGGCGCCGACCTCGAGCTCGTCGAGGAGGTGACCGAGGAGGCCGCGACCGAGGGTGCGGTGACCAAGGTCGTCACCGGCCTGGTCGAGGACCTGCACACCACCCGCCGCGGCGCGGTGCTGTGCACCCACCGCCCGGTGCTGCCGCTGGTCTTCGAGGCGCTCGGCCTCGACGACCCGGCCCTGGCGCCCGGCGAGATGGTCGTGGTGCACCTGCGCAAGGGCCGTGTGGTGGCCACCGAGCGGCACCTGCCGCACTGACCGGCCCCCCTCCGCGACCGGGGGCGGGCGCGTTCATGTGACGGCCGTCTCGTGCTGTGCCCTTCGTCGCCGAAGTGGCGGTGCGGGTTCACCGTCCGTTCACCGACGCCCACAAGGCTGGTCACTTCTGCTGCCTAGGTTCCTGTCTGTCCGTAGAACATGAGACTCCAGGAGTAGACGAAGTGACGAGCACTTCCATCCGTCGGGCGATCGTCCCCGGCATCGCAGCGCTGACCCTCGCGCTGTCCGCCTGCGGCGCAGCCAACGAGGACACCGGCAGCACCTCCGCCGAGGGCGGCGGCGACCTGTCCGGCACGCTCGCCGGCGGCGGCGCGTCCACGCAGCAGGCCGCCATGGGCGCCTGGGCGGTCGGCTTCCAGGGCACCAACCCCGACGTCACCGTCGAGTACGACCCGATCGGCTCGGGCGGTGGCCGCGAGAACTTCATCAGCGGCGCCTTCCCCTTCGCCGGCTCCGACGCCTACCTCACCGACGACGAGGGCGAGCTCTCCGACGCCAGCGAGCGCTGCGGCGGCGACGCGCCCATCCAGGTGCCCAGCTACATCAGCCCGATCGCGGTGGCCTACAACCTGCCCGAGGTCGACGAGCTGAAGCTCTCGCCGCAGACGCTGGCCGGCATCATGGCCGGCAAGATCACCACGTGGGACGACGAGGCCATCGCCGAGGACAACCCCGACGCCGACCTGCCGTCCGAGCGCATCAACGCGGTGCACCGCTCCGACGAGTCGGGCACGACCGAGAACTTCACCGACTACCTGACCACCGTCGCCCCCGACGAGTGGGACGCGGGCGTCGTGGAGACCTGGCCGACCGAGTACGGCGGCGAGGGCGCCAAGGGCACCTCCGGCGTGGTGCAGACGGTCGAGAACTCGGAGTTCTCGATCGGGTACGCCGACGCCAGCCAGACCGCCGAGCTGGGGCAGGCGCTGATCGGGGTGGGCGACGACTTCGTCGAGCCGTCGGCCGAGGCGGCCGCCAAGATCCTCGAGGCCTCGCCCGAGGCCGAGGGTGCCAGCGACACCGCGGTGATCTACGACCTCGACTTCGCCACCGAGGAGGCCGGCACCTACCCGATCGTGCTGACGTCCTACCTGATGGCCTGCCAGTCCTACGACGACGCCGCCGACGGCGAGCTCGTCAAGGCCTTCATGGAGTACGTCATCTCCGACGAGGGCCAGGACCAGGCCGCCGCCGAGGCCGGCTCGGCCCCGCTGTCGGACTCGATCCAGGAGCAGTCGCTCTCGATCATCGAGAACATCGGCTGAGGCCGTAGTTTTCACCGTGTGCCCCACCACGACGTGGTGACGAGGGGCTCGGGACCGTCCACCATGGTCCCGGGCCCCTTGACCACGCCCGGCACCACCACCGCACCAGACCAGGAGACCCACCCGTGGCGATGACCACCGAGCCCCGATCCGATCGGGACGTGACGGCGATCGACCAGTCGACCGGTCGCGTCGGCGACGTCGTGTTCGCCGGCCTGGCCCGCAGCTCCGGCCTGCTGATCATGCTGGCGCTGGCCGGCGTGGCGGTGTTCCTGGTGGTGCAGGGCTCCGGGGCCCTGGGCAACACCGGCGACGCCGTCTACGGCAAGGACAGCATCTGGGGCTACGTGTGGCCGCTGCTGTTCGGCACCCTGCTGGCCTCGGTGATCGCCATGGTCATCGCCGCGCCGCTGGCCATCGGCGTGGCTCTGATCATCTCCCACTACGCGCCGCGTCCGGTGGCCAAGACGCTGGGTTGGCTCATCGACCTGCTGGCCGCGATCCCGTCGGTCGTCTACGGGTTGTGGGGCATCAACTTCCTGGCTCTCAACCTGGTGCCGGCCTACGACTGGTTGCAGCGCAACGCCGGATGGATCCCCTTCTTCGAGGGCCCGGTGCCCAACTCCGGGCGCACGATGCTCACCGCCGGCATCGTGCTGGCGGTGATGGCGCTGCCGATCATCACCGCGATCTGCCGCGAGGTCTTCGCCCAGACGCCGACGATGCACCAGGAGGCGGCCCTGGCGCTGGGGGCGACGCGGTGGGAGATGATCCGGATGACGGTCTTCCCCTACGCCCGCTCCGGCATGATCTCGGCGGTGCTGCTCGGCCTGGGCCGTGCGCTCGGCGAGACGATGGCCGTGGCCCTGGTCCTGGCCCCGAGCCTGCTGGTCAGCTTCAACCTCATCACCGCCGAGCAGAGCTCGTCGACGATCGCGGCCAACATCGCGCTGAACTTCGGCAACGCCTCCGGCGCCAAGATCGACACCCTCATCTTCACCGGCCTGGTGCTGTTCATCATCACCTTCGCCGTCAACTTCCTCGGTCGGGCCATCGCGGTCCGCGGCGTGGCGAAGGGCTGATCACGATGACCGACACCCTCACTCCCGTTGACGACGCCTCGCCGCACTCGATGCCGCTGCAGGGCGCGCAGCTGCCCCGCTACGCCCCGGCGCTCGCCGCGGGCATCGCCGTCGGCATCGCCGTGCTCGCCGTGCTGCTGGCCGGCGTCGGCCTGGTCGCCGCCGCCCTGATCGCCTGGATCCTGTTGGCGGTCGGCCTGCCGGCCTGGTCGCGGGCGGTCGAGGGGTCGCGCAAGGCCGCCGACCGAGTGGCCGGTGTGCTGGTCTGGTCGGCGTTCGCGCTGGCGATGGTCCCGCTGGTCTCGCTCGTGTGGACCGTGCTGAGCAAGGGCCTGCCGATCCTGTCGGCGCAGTTCTTCCAGAACTCGATGCGCGGCATCCTCGGTGAGGGCGGCGGCATCTACCACGCGCTGCTGGGCACGCTGATCATCACGGCGCTGGCGACCGTGATCTCGGTGCCGATCGGCGTGCTCTGCGCGATCTACCTCGTCGAGTACGGCAAGGGCTCCAAGCTGGCCCGGGTGATCACCTTCCTGGTCGACGTGATGACGGGCATCCCCTCGATCGTGGCGGGCCTGTTCGCCTACGCGCTCTTCGTGCTCTTCTTCGGCCCCGGGGTCCGGATGGGCTTCGGCGGCTCGGTGGCCCTCTCGGTGCTGATGATCCCGATCGTGGTCCGCGCCACCGAGGAGATGCTCAAGCTGGTGCCCGACGAGCTGCGCGAGGCGTCGTACGCCCTGGGCGTGCCGAAGTGGCGCACCATCGTCAAGGTGGTGCTGCCGACCGCGGTGGCCGGCATCGTCACCGGCGTCACCCTGTCCGTGGCCCGTGTCGCGGGCGAGACCGCGCCGCTGCTGATCATCGCCGGCCTGACCACCGGGGTGAACTTCAACCCGTTCTCGGAGCGGATGGCCACGCTGCCGGTCTTCATCTTCTACGCGATCACCGAGCCCGGCATCTACGACGAGGAGATGGCCGCCTACGCCTGGGGCGCGGCGCTGACCCTGGTCACCCTCGTGATGGTGCTCAACGTCGCGGCCCGCGTCATCGGCAGCGTCTTCGCTCCCAAGACCGGGCGCTGACCCGCCTCCGGGCCTCCTGACTTCTCACCGACCCTCACCTCAAGGACACTGTTTCCATGGCCAAGAGCATCGACGTCTCCGACCTCAACATCTACTACGGCGACTTCCTCGCCGTCGAGGGCGTCAGCATGACCATCAAGGCGCGCTCGGTGACCGCGTTCATCGGCCCGTCGGGCTGCGGCAAGTCGACCTTCCTGCGTTCGCTGAACCGGATGCACGAGGTGATCCCCGGTGCCCGTGTCGAGGGCAAGGTGATGGTCGACGGGCAGTCGCTCTACGACCCCTCGGTCGACCCGGTGGCCGTGCGCCGCCAGATCGGGATGGTCTTCCAGCGCCCCAACCCGTTCCCGACGATGTCGATCTACGACAACGTGCTCTCGGGCAAGAAGCTCAACGCCAAGCGGATGAGGAAGTCGGAGTCCGACGACCTGGTGGAGAAGTCGCTGCGCGGCGCCAACTTGTGGACCGAGGTCAAGGACCGGCTCGGCAAGCCCGGCATGGGCCTCTCCGGCGGGCAGCAGCAGCGCCTGTGCATCGCCCGCGCCATCGCCGTCGAGCCGCAGGTGCTGCTGATGGACGAGCCCTGCTCGGCACTCGACCCGATCTCGACCTCGGCGATCGAGGATCTCATCCACGAGCTGAAGTCCGACTACACGATCGTCATCGTCACCCACAACATGCAACAGGCCGCCCGCGTCTCCGACGAGACCGGCTTCTTCAACCTCAAGGCCACCGGTGAGCCCGGCCAGCTGGTGGAGTTCAACTCCACCAAGCAGATGTTCACCAACCCCGACAACGAGGCCACCGAGGCCTACATCTCTGGCCGCTTCGGCTGATCCTGCGTCGGATAGTCCCTGACCTTCGACGCCCGGACACGCCGCTGGCGGGTGTGGAAGGTCAGGGACTTTCGTATGTCAGGGGCCCCCGAGGCCTTCCCTGTGGAAGAGCGGCGCACCGGTCTCGCCGTTGCGGCAGCCTCCGGGGCATGTCGCAGCAGATCGGGGTCGAGCACGGGGTGGTGCTGCCCGTGCGCGTCGACCCGCGCGGCATCGACGGCCCGACCGCCCGCGAGGCTGCCGGCCCGTGGTGGCGGCGTACGTCGCGCGGGCTCTACGTGCCCGCCCACGTCGAGGCGAGCGCGGCGCAACGCGTCGCGGAGGTGGCCTGCGTGCTGCCGGCCCGTCACGTCGCCGTCACCGGGTGGGCCGCACTGGCCTGGCGTGGGGCGCCGTACGCCGAGGGGCTGGACGCGTCGGGCGAGCCGCGGCCGGTGCCGCTCGCCGCGCCGCGCCGGCTGCTGCGACCACAGCCGTCGTTCCGCCTCTGCGAGGAGCGCTGCGACCCGCGGGAGGTCGCGCGGGTCGACGGGGTGCCGGTGAGCACGGCGGTGCGGGCGACCTGCTTCGAGATGCGCTACGCCCGGAATCTCGAGACGGCCGTGGCGGTCCTCGACATGGCCTACCTCAGCGACCTGGTCACGCCGACCGAGGTGGCGGCCTGGGTGGGGATCCACTCCAGCTACACCGGGATCGAGCAGGCGAGGCAGTGCCTGCCCCTGGCGCGGGAGAACGTGTGGTCGCCGCGCGAGACGCTGCTGCGCCTGGTCTGGCAGCGGCACCGCCCCGGCGTGGAACTGCTGGCGAACGCGCCGGTCTTCGACCTCGAGGGGCGTCACCTGGGCACCCCTGACGTCATCGACCCCGCCACCGGCGTGCTGGGGGAGTACGACGGGGTGCTCCACCTCCAGGGCAGCCGCCGGGCCAGCGACGTGAGACGCGAGGGCGACTTCCGTGCCCACGGGCTCGAGCCGGTGGTGATGGTCGGCGCCGATGCCAGGGACCTCCGCCACGTCGTGGGTCGCCTGCACGAGGCCTACCTGCGCGTCGCCGAGCGGGACGTCTGGCTGGCGCGCGGGCGCCGTACTGACAGCGGGTGATCCTCGCCGCGCCCGGGGATAGTCCCTGACCCTCCACACCTCGCATCGGCGTGTCCCGGTGTGAAAGGTCAGGGACTATCCAGACCGGGGCCTGCCCCGCGGGTCAGGGCAGCTGGAAGACGTAGTGCGAGAGCCAGTAGAACGTGGCGGCGACCAGCCCGGCGGCGGGGAAGGTGAGCACCCAGGCGGTGACGATGGAGCGGGCCACGCCCCAGCGCACGGCGGAGAAGCGCTTGGTGGCGCCGGCGCCCATCACCGCGGAGGTGATGGTGTGGGTGGTGGAGATGGGGGCCTCGAAGACGAACGCGGTGGTGTAGAGCACGCCGGCGGCGACTGTCTCGGAGGCGAAGCCGCGGGCGGGGTCGAGGGCGATGATCCGCCGCCCCAGGGTGCGCATGATCCGCCAGCCGCCGGCCCAGGTGCCGGCCGAGATGGCGGCGGCGGCGGCGATGATGACCCACACGGGCAGGTCCTCGTCGGCGCCGGCGTACCCGCCGGTGACCAGGGCCAGGAAGATCACGCCCATCGTCTTCTGGGCGTCCTGCAGGCCGTGGCCCAGCGCCATCGCGGCGGCCGAGACGGTCTGGGCGATCCGGAAGCCGCGCTGGGTGCGGTGCGGGTTGCGGCGCCGGAAGATCCACATGATCGCGAGCATCAGCGCGAAGGCGGCCGCGAAGCCGAAGAGCGGCGAGGCGACCATCGGGATCAGGATCTTGTCGACGATCACGTCCCACTTGACCACCGAGCCCGAGGCGACGGCCGCGCCGACCAGGCCGCCGATCAGGGCGTGGGAGGAGGAGGAGGGCAGGCCGTAGTACCAGGTCAGCAGGTTCCAGGCGATCGCGCCGAGCAGGCCCGACATCACGATCACCAGGCCCGCGGTGCCGGCCTCGGGGGTGATCACCGAGCCGACGGTGTTGGCGACCTCCTGGCCCAGGAAGGCGCCGATGAAGTTCATCACCGCCGCCATCCCGAGGGCCACGCGCGGGGTCAGGGCACGCGTCGACACCGAGGTGGCGATGGCGTTGGCGGCGTCGTGGAAGCCGTTGGTGTAGTCGAAGACCAGGGCGACGACGACGACCGCGATGACGATCGCGAGGGTCAACTCAGGACTCCTTGACCGCGATCTGCTCGATCGTGTTGGCGACCTTCTCGAAGGCGTCGATGGAGCCCTCGAGCGCCTCGGCGATGTCCTTGAGCTTGAGAACCTCCATCGCCTTGAACTCGCCCGAGAACAGGTGCGCCATGATCCGGCGGTGGTTGCGGTCGCCGGCGTTCTCGAGGCGGTTGATCTCGATCCAGAACTCGTCGAGCGACTGCATCGAGCGCAGGCCCGGCATCACCGTGGCGGTCAGGTCGGCGCAGCGCTGCAGCAGCTCGACCTGGTCGAGCAGCTCGGCCGGCAGCACCTTGGGCTCGTAGAGCAGCACCATGTCGACGGCCTCGTCCATCATGTCCATCACGTCGTCGAGGCCCGAGGCCAGCGCGTAGATGTCCTCGCGGTCGAAGGGCGTGACGAAGGTCGAGTTCACCTGCTTGACGATGGTGTGGGTGGTCTCGTCGGCGGCGTGCTCGGCCTCGCGCATCTGCTTGGCCACGCTCTCTTTGTCGGCACCCTCGGTGAGCATCTCGGCCAGCAGCCCGGCCCCGACGACGAGGTGCTGGGCGGAGGTGGAGAAGTGGTCGTAGAACGAGGTCTCGACCGGACGGAAACGCAGTCGCACGGTGTGTCTCTCCTGAGGGCGACGAGATGGCCGCGCCAAGACTAGGGCCCCTGAAGCCAGGTGACTAACGCGAGGCCCGCGGGTGTGGCGCAGGCGACGCCCGGGTGGCCGCCGGGTGAACGGCGCCGGCTCAGCCGGTGACGCCGGTGTGCCGCCGGCCCCGCTGCCGCTCGATCAGCGCCTCCTGCAGGTGTACGCCGCCGCCGTTGCGCGCCCAGGACCCGTCGCTGGCCAGCACCCACGCACTGGTGTCGGCGTCGAAGGCCAGGTCGAGCAGGTCGCCGATCGCCTCGATGCTGGCGGCGTCGGGCAGGCGCACCAGCACCTCGACGCGCCGGTCGAGGTTGCGGTGCATCAGGTCGGCCGAGCCGATCCAGGCGACCGGGTCGCCGCCGTTCTCGAACCAGAAGATCCGCGAGTGCTCCAGGAAGCGGCCCAGCACCGAGCGCACGGTGATGTTCTCGCTGAGCCCGGGCACGCCGGGGCGCAGCGAGCAGGTGCCGCGCACCAGCATCTCGACCGGCACCCCGGCGCAGCTGGCCAGGTAGAGCGCGTCGATGACGGACTCGTCGACCACCGAGTTGGCCTTGATCCGGATCCGCGCGGGCCGGCCGGCGAGGTGGTGGCTGATCTCGTGGTGGACCTGCTCGAGGAGCCCGGGCCGCACGGAGTCGGGGGCGACGAGCAGCTCGTCGTACGAGGCGTTGCGCGACCAGCCGGAGAGGTTGTTGAACAGGTGGGCGACGTCCTCGCCGATCCGCTCGTCGGTGGTGATCAGGCCCAGGTCCTCGTAGAGGCGCGAGGTCTTGGGGTTGTAGTTGCCGGTGCCGATGTGGGTGTAGCGGCGGATGCCGCCCTGGCCCTCGCCCTCGTCGCGCACCACCATCGAGAGCTTGCAGTGGGTCTTGAGGCCCACCAGCCCGTAGACGACGTGGCAGCCGGCCTGCTCGAGCTTGCGGGCCCAGCGGATGTTGGCCTGCTCGTCGAAGCGGGCCTTGATCTCGACGATCACCAGCACCTGCTTGCCGGCCTCGGCGGCGTCGATGAGGGCGTCGATGATGGGGGAGTCGCCGGAGGTGCGGTAGAGCGTCTGCTTGATCGCCAGCACGTGCGGGTCGGCGGCGGCCTGCTCGATGAAGCGCTGCACCGAGGTGGCGAAGGAGTCGTAGGGGTGGTGCAGCAGCACGTCGTTGCGGCGCGCGGCCTTGAAGACGTCGACGGGCGCTGCCGACTCGACCTCGGAGAGCAGCTTGTGGGTGGTCGGCACGAACGCGGGGTACTTCAGCTCCTCGCGGCCGATGTCGGCGATGCTGTGCAGCCCGCGCAGGTCGAGCGGGCCGGGCAGGTGGAAGACCTCCTCCTTGCTCACCCCGAGCTCCTCCATCAGCAGCTCGAGCACCTGCGGGGCGATGGACTCCTCGACCTCGAGGCGCACCGCGGGCCCGAAGCGGCGGCGCAGCAGCTCCTTCTCGAGCGCGGCCAGGAGGTTCTCGGCGTCGTCCTCCTCGACCTCGAGGTCCTCGTTGCGGGTGACCCGGAAGGCGTGCGCCTCACGCACCTCCATGCCGGGGAAGAGCCGCTTGAGGTGCTCGCGGATGACGTCCTCGAGCGGCACGAAGCGGTGGTTGCCCAGCGGCACGAACCTGCTGAAGCTCGGCGGCACCTTGACCCGGGCGAAGTGCTCCTTGCCGGTCTTGGGGTTGCGGATCATCACCGCGAGGTTGAGCGAGAGCCCGGAGATGTAGGGGAAGGGGTGCGCGGGGTCGACGGCCAGCGGGGTCAGCACCGGGAAGATCCGGTCCTTGAACATCCGCTTGCACTGCTTCTGCTCGTCGCGGTCGAGGTCGTCCCAGCGCACCAGCTCGATGTCGTGCTCGAGCAGCTCGGGCACGATCCGGTCGCGGAAGAGCGAGGCCTGGCGCTCGCTGAGGTCGCGGGTGGTGGTCCAGATCCGCTCGAGCACGTCGAGCGGCATCAGCCCGGAGGCGGCCCGGACGGCGAGCCCGGTGGCGATGCGGCGCTTGAGCCCGGCCACGCGGACCATGAAGAACTCGTCGAGGTTGCTGGTGAAGATCGCCAGGAACCGGACCCGCTCCAGCAGCGGCAGGTCGGGGTCCTCGGCGAGCTCGAGCACCCGCTGGTTGAAGTGCAGCCACGACAGCTCGCGGTCGAGGAAGCGGTCGTCGTGGGCCTGCACCGCGGCCAGCGCGTCCTCGTCGGGCTCGTACGCCGCCTGCTCGGCGTCGAGGAGCCCGGCCGCCTGGTCGGTCCCCGGGTCGGCCCCCGGGTCGGTCGCCTCCGACACCTCGGGCTCTGTCTCGGCGGGCGTCTCGACCGGTGTCTCGGTCGGCGTCTCGACCGGGGCGTCGACCGCGGAGGAGGCGGCGGGGGCGGCGGGGTCGGGAGGCACGTCGGGCATGCGGCCCAGTGTGGCACCGGAATCTGAACGGGAGATGACGCTAGGTTGGGGAGCCGTGATCACCTCCCACGTCCAGCAGGTCGTCGAGCGTCTCCTCGTGCGGGGGGTGACCCGTCTCCCGGAGGTCCTCCAGCGCCGGCTCGGCCGCCCGGTGGTGCGCGACGCGCAGACCCTCGCCGACGACGTACGGCTGATGCTGGCCCTGCAGCGGCTGGCCCGCGAGCCCGCGGTCGAGACCCTGCCGATCCTCGAGGGCCGCCGGGCGCTGGCCCGCCAGACCGCGATGATCGCCGGCGACGACTGGGTCGCGGAGGTCCGCGACCTGCGGGTGGCCGGCCTGCCCGCGCGGCTCTACGTGCCCAGCGCCCGGCGCGGCCCCGGCGCCCACCCCACGCTGCTGTTCCTGCACGGCGGCGGCTTCGTCTACGGCGACCTCGACAGCCACGACGCGCCCTGCCGGCTGCTGGCCTCGGAGGCGGGGGTGCGGGTGCTGGCGGTCGACTACCGGCTCGCGCCCGAGCACGCCTTCCCGGCCGCCCACGACGACGCGTGGGCGGCGTACCGCTGGCTGCTCGAGCACGCCGACGAGGTCGGTGCCGACACCGCCCGGCTGGCGGTGGGCGGCGACTCCGCGGGCGGCAACCTGGCCGCGGCGACCGCCCTGGCCGCCGCGCGCGAGGGGCTGCCGCTGGCGCTGCAGCTGCTGGTCTACCCCGGCACCGACGCGCTGCGCGACACCGAGAGCCTGCGGCTCTTCGGCGAGGGGTTCTACCTCACCCAGGGCTTCATCGACCTGGCCGCCGACGCCTACTACCCCCACCTGTCGCAGGACGAGCGGCGCGACCCGCGGCTCTCACCGGCGTACGCCGACCTCGGCGAGGTGGCCGACCGGCTGGCACCGGTCTTCCTGTGCACCGCCGGCTTCGACCCGCTGCGCGACGAGGGCGAGGCCTACGCGCGGCGGCTCGAGGAGGCCGGGGTGGCCGTCGAGGTGCGCCGCTTCGAGGACCAGATCCACGGCTTCCTCAACATGACCGGCGCCGGGCGCAGCCCGCGCGCGGCGGTCGTCGAGATCGCGCACCGGCTCGAGGCGGGACTCGCCTAGAGCTCCCCTGGCCCGAGCCGGCCAGAGCCGGTCAGAGCTCGGGGCGCCAGGCGCGCAGGGCGCGCTCGAACTCCTCGGGCTCGACCATGGTCGCGTCGACGGCGACCGGCGGCAGCGTCTTGCGGTGGAAGAGCACCCGCCACTCCCGCTCGCCCGGCTGGCCGACCACCTCGATGGCGGTGCCGGGGTTGGCGGCGCTGAAGCGGTGGTGACCGTCGGAGTCGACGATGTCGACCATCCCGTCGTCGTCGATGCTGGCGTGGCCCGAGGAGCGCAGCGAGCGCACCGCCACGGCCCCCAGCAGCACCGCGAGCAGCAGCGCGCCCGCCGCCAGCGGGGCGGTGAACCCGTCGGCGAGGCCGACGCCGACCCCCACGATCGCCGCGAGGAGCGCCAGGGCCCCGGTGACGGCGCCGACCACCCGGCTGCGGGTGCGGGGGTGGGCGGTCGGCGGGTGCGGGTCGCGCCCGGTGGGTCGTACGCCGTCGGCGGGCCCGTCGGGGCTGCCGAGCAGGCCCTGCAGGCCCCGCCCGCCGCCCGCTGAGCCGCCTGAGCCACCTGCCGAGCTGCCTGCTCGACCACCCTGCTGGCGGGCCTGGGCCAGCTCGTCGGCGAGCGCGGCGGCGCGCTGCTCGGCCTCGAGCCGCTCGGCCATCGCGACCTCGACCAGCTCGGCGTGGTGGCGCACGGAGGCCTCGACGGCCTGGCGGTCGACGGCCCGGTCGGCCGCGGCCTGCTCGGCCTCGGCGCGGGCGGCGACGGCCTCGGCGGCGGCCCGCTCGGCGTCCTCGCGGGCCGTCTGTGCCTCGCTCAGCGCCTGGTGGTGGTCGCGGGCGGCGGCGCTCATCTGCTCGAGGACCTCGCTGGTGCGCTGCTCGGCGGCCTCACGATCGCGCACCGCCTCGGCGGCCATCTGGGCGTGGCGCTGGGCGTCGGTCTCGGCGACGGCGCGGGCCTCGGTGGCCACGGTCGCGGCCTGCTCGGCGGCGAGGCGGGCCTCGTGGGCCTCGGCGGCGAGCCGGGCGTGCTCGGTGGCGGCGGTGTCGGCGCCCGCGCGGGCCTCGTGGGCCTCCTGCGCGGCCCGGGCCTCGGCGGCGGCGTCGGCGCGCGCGGCCTCGAGGGCGCTGCCGGCGGCCTCGGCGTCGCGACCCCGGGCGGCGGCGGCCTGGTGGGCGGCGTCGGCCAGGGCGACGGACTCGCTGAGCCGCACCGCCGCGTCGGCGGCGGCCTGCTCGGCGTCCTCGCGGGCGGTGTGGGCCTGCTCGGCCAGCCGGGCGTGCTCGGCGGCGGTCTCCTCGGCGGCCTGGCGGGCGGCGGCGGACCGCTCGGCGGCGGCGTCGGCCTCGGCGCGGGCCCGGTGGGCGGCGGCCGCGGCCTCGCCCTGCTCCTGCGCGCGGGCGTCGGCCTCGGCGCGGGCCCGGTGCGCGGTCTCGGCCGCCTCGTGGGCGGTGCGGGCGACGGCCTCGGCCTGCTCGCGCGCGGCCAGCGCCTCGTCGGCCAGTCCGGCCTGCACCCGGCCGGCCTCCTCGGCCTCCAGCCGGGCGGCGCGGGCCTGCTCGGCCTCCTCGGCGCGCTCGCGGGCTGCCTGCTCGGCGGCCTGACGGGCCTCGTGGGCCTGTTCGGCGAGGTGGGCCTGCTGGGCGGCGGCCTGGTCGGCCTCGGTGCGGGCGCGGGCGTGCTCGGCGGCGACGCGGTCGGCCTCCTCGCGGGCGGCGGCCTGCTCGGCGGCGGTGTGCTCGGCGGTGGTGCGGGCCTCGGCGGCGGCCTGGGCGCGGGCCTCGGCCTCGCGGGCGGTGTGCTCGGCGTTCTCGCGGTCGGAGTGGGCCTGGGTGGCGGCCTGGCCGTGGGCGGTGGCGACCTCCTCGGCCTGGCGGCGGGCGGTGAGGGCGTCCTCGGCTGCCTTGGCGGCGGTGGTGGCTGCGTCCTCGGCGGCCTGGCGGGCCGCGTGGGCCTGCTCGGCGAGGTGGGCCTGCTGGGCGGCGGCCTGGTCGGCCTCGGTGCGGGCCCGGGCGTGCTCGGCGGCGACGCGGTCGGCCTCCTCGCGGGCGGCGGCCTGCTCGGCGGCGGCGTCCTCGGCGGTGGTGCGGGCCTCGGCGGCGGTCTGGGCGCGGGCCTCGGCCTCGCGGGCGGTGTGCTCGGCGTTCTCGCGGTCGGAGTGGGCCTGGGTGGCGGCTTCGCCGTGGGCGGTGGCGACCTCCTCGGCCTGGCGGCGGGCGGTGAGGGCGTCCTCGGCGGCCGTCGCGGCGGCGGTGGCTGCTTCCTCGGCGGCCTGGCGGGCCTCGTGGGCGGCGGTGGCGGCCTCGGCCTGGGCGCGGGCGGCCTCGTCGGCCTGGGCGCGCGCGTCGGCGGCCACCCGGGCGGCCTCCTCGGCGGCGGCGCGCTGCTCGGCCTGCTCCTCGGCGCGCCGGGTGGCCTCCTCCTCGCGCCGCAGCGCCTCCTGGGCGGCCTGCTCGGCGGCCTCGCGGGCCTGCGCCGACTCCTGGGCGCGCTCCTGGATCGACGCCTCGGCCGTGGCCCGTGCCTCGGCGGCCACGCGAGCCGCCTCCTCGGCGGCCGAGCGGGCGGCGTACGCCTCCTGCGCGGCGGCGGCGAGCTCGGCCGAGGCCCGGTCGGCCTCGGCGCGCGCCTCGACGGCCTGCTGGGCCAGCTCCTCGGCGGCGATCCGTTCGGCGGCCTGCTCGGCGGCGGCCAGCTCGGCGGAGTGGCGCAGCGACGCGGCCCGCTCGGCGGCCGCGGTCTGGCTGGCGATCCGCTCCTGCAGCTCCTCCACCGACGGCGGCGGCGTGGTAGCACCGGCGTCGCCGGCCGAGCTGGTGGGGGACGGCGAGGCGGAGCGGCGCAGCCAGCGGCGCGGCTCGGTGGGGGGCTGACCGGGAGTGCTCATCAGGGTCAGTACACCAGCGCCTGCACCTGGTCGCCGAGGACCTCCTCGGCGAAGAGCGCCGCCCCGGCCATCCGCAGCCCCGGCGCGAGGTCGGCCTCGGTGATGCCGCGGCGCGCCGCGCACTGGGTGCACACCGTCACCCGGCCGCTGGCCAGCACCACCTCGAGCAGCTGCGCGACGGGGGTGGCGTGCTCGAGCCCGAGGTCGGGGCCCCCGCCCGCGACGGCGTACGACGCCGCGTCACCGGTCAGCCACAGCGAGACGTCGGCGCCGGCCGCGGCCGCCGAGGCCGCCACGGTGAAGGCCTGGTTGGAGCGCTCGGGGTCGCCGGCGGCGCAGGTGACCTTGATGACGAGGGGACGCATGGGCGCAGCCTAGACAAGGCCCAGCGCCGGGGTCGGGCCTATGGTGGAGACGTGCCGATCGAACTCCCGCCCAACCTGCATCCCCACTGTGGCCCCCTCGTCTGGCTGCTCGGCACCTGGACCGGCAGCGGCAAGGGCGACTACCCCGGGATCGAGCCCTACGACTACCAGCAGGAGCTGGTCTTCCAGCAGGACGGCCGCCCGTTCCTGCACTACTTCTCCCGCTCGTGGGTCGTCGACGAGAACGGCGAGAAGGTCCGCGACGCCGCCCAGGAGACCGGCTTCCTGCGCTGCCCCGAGGTCGGCAAGGTCGAGATGGTGCTGGCGCACAACACCGGCATCTCCGAGATCTGGTACGGCAACGCCGAGGACGGCAAGATCGAGCTGCGCACCGCCGGCGTGGCCTTCACCGAGACCGCCCGCGAGGTCACCGGCGGCCACCGGCTCTACGGCAACGTCGAGGGCGACCTGCTCTACGCCTACGACATGGAGGCCGAGGGCAAGGAGCTGCAGCCGCACCTGTGGGCGCGGCTCAAGAGGTCCTGAGGTCCGCGATGCGACAGGCCGGGCGATGACGGACGACCTGCGCCGGCGCCTGGCCGGGCGCGGCTACCGGCTCACGCCCCAGCGCGAGCTGGTGCTGCGCGCCGTCGAGTCGCTGGGCCACGCCACGCCCGACGAGGTGCTGGCCGAGGTGCGCCAGCACTCCTCGGCGGTCAACGTCTCCACCGTCTACCGCAACCTCGAGGTGCTCGAGGAGCTCGGGCTGGTGCGCCACGCGCACCTCTCCGACCGGGCACCGACCTACCACTCCGTCACCGACCACGAGCACTTCCACCTGGTGTGCCGCAGCTGCCGGGGGGTGGTCTCGGTCGGCGCCGAGGCCGCCTCGGTGCTGACCGGACGCCTCGCCGACGAGCACGGCTTCACCGCCGACATCGGTCACCTGACCGTCTTCGGCACCTGCGCCGAGTGCGCACGAGAGGAGAACCCATGACCGCCACACCCAGCCCCCTGCTCGACCTCCCCGGCGCCGTCGCCGGCAACGGCGTCGACGCCCCGGTGGCCGCCCACTACGGCTCCTTCAACGCCGAGCAGCGCACGCTCGAGTCGGGGGAGGGCTTCGTCGACCTCTCCCACCGCGACGTGCTGCGCATCGAGGGCCCCGACCGGCTGACCTGGCTGCACTCGCTGACCACCCAGTTCTTCCTCGACCTCGCCCCGCGGGTGTGGACCGACGCGCTGGTGCTCTCCCCGCAGGGCCACGTCGAGCACGCCTTCAGCGGGTACGACGACGGCGAGGCGTTCGTGGCCCACACCGAGCCCGGCGCGGCCGCGGCGCTGCTGGGCTTCCTCGAGCGGATGAAGTTCATGACCCGCGTCGAGCTCTCCGACGTCACCGACGCCGTCGCGGTGACCTGGCGCGCCTCGTCGAGCGGCACGACGTACGAGCTGGTGCCCCGCGACCAGCTGGCGACGTACGCCGCCGCCGCGGGGCCGGCCTGCGGGATGTGGGCCTTCGAGGCGCTGCGCATCGCCCGCGGCGAGCCGCGCCACCTGGTCGACACCGACGCGCGCACCATCCCCAACGAGGCCGGCTGGGTCGGCCCGGCGGTGCACCTCGACAAGGGCTGCTACCGCGGCCAGGAGACCGTGGCGCGGGTGCACACCCTGGGCCGCCCGCCGCGGCGGCTGACGCTGCTGCACCTCGACGGCACCGAGAACCGGCTGCCCGAGCAGGGTGCCGAGCTGCTCCACGGCGAGAAGGTCGTCGGCTTCGTCGGCAGCTCGGCGCGCCACCACGAGCTGGGCCCGATCGCCCTGGCGATGGTCAAGCGCAACGTGCCGCTGGAGGCGACCCTCGAGGTCGACTCGATGCCCGCGGCCCAGGAGGTCGTGGTCGACCCGGAGGTCGGGCTGCACGTGCGGCCCAAGCTGCGCTGAGCGGTCCTCAGCGCGAGTGCTGCTCGATGTGCGGGCAGCGGCGCCCGTACTTGCGACGGCAGCGGATCGTGCGGCGGAGCTTGCGGAACACGACGGGGAGCACCTCTTCTCGAGTCGGCCCGAGACGGCGATGACCACTGCAAAGTCAAGCGCACCCGCCGGGACCGCGCAGCATGGTCGACCGCGCGGTCCAGACCGCTCTCACCCCTGGGGAGGGCGTGGCCCCGTCGCGCGGTGGGCAGCGTGGAGTCATGAGCACTCCAGGCACCCACCCCGACCCGCCCCACGGCGAGGTCGACGTCGACACGCTGTCCACGCCGCAGCTGATGTCGCGGCTCTCGCAGCAGACCTCCGAGCTGGTCAGCGCCGAGCTGCGGCTGGCGAAGGCCGAGATCCAGCAGAGCGTCAAGCACGCCGGGATCGGCGTCGGGCTCTTCGGTGGCGCCGGCACGCTGGTCTGGTTCGCGCTGGGCACGCTGGTGGCCGCCGCCGTGCTGGCCCTCGACCTGGTGCTGCCCGCCTGGGCCGCGGCACTCGTGGTGGCCGGCGTGCTGCTGGCCGCGGCCGCGCTGCTGGGCCTCGTGGGCAAGAAGCAGGTCGACCAGGCCACCCCGCCGGTCTCGGCCACCCAGACCAACGTGCAGCGCGACGTCGAGACCGTGAAGGAGGCCCGCCGCCATGGCTGAGCCGCAGCAGGACCCCCGCGAGGGCTCCCAGGACCAGACCCCCGAGCAGATCGAGGCCGAGATCGAGGCGGCCCGCCAGCGTCTCGGCGAGACCGTCGAGGCGCTGGGCGCCAAGACCGACGTGAAGGGCCGCGTCTCGCACCGCGCGCAGTCGGTGCGCGAGCAGCACGGCACCGCGCTGCTGGCCGGCGGCATCGGCGCGCTGGTGCTGGTGGTCGGCGTCGTGGTGTGGCGGCGGCGCGGGTGAGCGACGACACCCGCCAGGCCGAGCGCCCGGTCGATCCCGACCACGACGCCAAGCCGGACTCGCCCGACGACCTGACCGGCCCGTCGTGGAAGTACGTGCTGCGCAAGACCGGGCGCGAGTTCGGCAAGGACCAGTGCACCGACCTGGCCGCGGCGTTGACCTACTACGCGGTGCTGGCGCTCTTCCCCGGACTGCTGGCGCTGCTGAGCCTGGTGGGCCTGCTGGGCCAGGGCCAGGAGTCGGCGCGCACCATCCTGGGCATCCTGCGTGACGTCGGCGCCGGCTCGGTCGCCGACACCCTCGAGCCCACGCTGCTCGACCTGAGCCAGAGCACCGGGGCGGGCCTCGCGCTCGTCGTGGGACTGCTGGCCGCGCTGTGGTCGGCGAGCGGCTACGTCACCTCGTTCGGCCGGGCGATGAACCGCATCCACGAGGTCGGCGAGGGCCGCCCGATCTGGAAGCTGCGTCCGGTGATGCTGCTGGTGACCCTGGTCGAGGTGGTGCTGGCGGCCGCCGTGCTGACCGCGCTGGTGGTCACCGGGCCCGCCGCGGAGGCCGTCGGGTCGGCGATCGGCGTCGGCGACACGGCCGTGCTGGTGTGGAGCATCGCCAAGTGGCCGGTGCTGCTGGTCGCGGTGGTGCTGATGGTGGCGATCCTCTTCTACTCCACCCCCAACGTCGAGCAGCCGAAGTTCCGCTGGATCTCGGTCGGTGCCGCACTGGCCATCCTGGTCTGGGCGCTGGCGTCGGCGGCGTTCGGCTTCTACGTCGCCAACTTCTCCAGCTACGACAAGACCTACGGCTCGCTGGCCGGCGTCATCGTCTTCCTGCTGTGGGTGTGGCTGACCAACCTGGCGCTGCTCTTCGGCGCCGAGCTCGACTCCGAGCTCGAGCGCGGCCGCGAGCTGCAGGCCGGGCTGCCGGCCGAGGACCAGCTGCAGCTGCCGCCGCGCGACACCCGCAACATCGAGAAGGCCGAGGAGAAGCACGAGGAGGACGTGGCGATCGGGCGCGCGCTGCGCGAGAGCCACGGCCGCGAGGACGACCCCGACGAGGTCGGCTCGGGCACGGGTGCGGGGGTCGACCCCGACCCAAAAGCACCGGGCACGACCACAGCGACGGGCACAGCGACGAGCACGAGGGAGACACGATGAGGCGCGAGGAACGCACCAGCAGGTCGGCCCGGATCCTCTACCGGCCGGTCGGCATCACCAGCTCGATCGTCGCCGGCGTGGTGGCCGGCCAGGTCTTCAAGCAGGTCTGGAAGCGGGTCAGCGCCGGTGACGGCGCCGACGCCCCCAGGGCGCTGGAGTCGGAGTACTCGATGAAGGAGGTGCTGGCCGCGGCGGCCCTGCAGGGTGCCGTCTTCGCGGTGGTCAAGGCCGCCGTCGACCGCGGCGGGGCCCGGGCCTTCCAGCGGGCCACGGGGGAGTGGCCCGGCGACTGACCTGACCCGACTCGGCCGGCGAGGGTGCCGGCGGGCGCGCGTAAACCTTGCGTTAAACGTGGGGTAAAGCGTCTGGGTGCTGGCCGCCGGCGGCCATAGGCTGCCTCCTGCCGCCGCACGCCCACGACCGTCCACGAGGTGCCCGTCGCCTCGTGCCCGCCCGGAAGCCACCCGCTTGCACCCGCCCACCGACGACCCGTCCACCACCCCCACCCGTCGCGAACGGGTGACCCCGCACGACGCGGTCGCCCCCGGTGCCGCGGTGCCTCTGCACGAGGCCGGGGACGAGCAGGGCGCGCCGGTCGTGCTGCTGCACCGCCGGGGAGCAGGCGCCCAGGTGTGGGCGCCGACGCTGGCGCTGGGCTCGTGGAGCGTGCGCCTGCTGGCCCCCGACCTGGCCGACCTGCCCGGTGTGAGCGAGGGCGCCGTCGCGGCGTACGTCGTCGACTCGCTGCGCGCCACCGAGCGGCGCGCGCTGCTGGTGGTCGCTGAGGGCGACGCGGCCCCGCTGGCCGTCGAGATGGCGCTGGCCCGTCCCGAGGCCGTGGCCGGCCTGGTGCTGCTGGCCCCCGACGAGCACACCGCCCGGGCCGTGGTCGAGCGGCTGCGCCTGGTCACGGTGCCGGTGTGGGCGGCCGCCGGGGAGCGTTCCGACCCGGGCGCGGCGTCCTCGAGCGTCGAGGTGCCGGGGGCGCGGTGGCTGCGCCTGCCCGGCGTCGGCGACGAGCCGGTCACCGAGCACCCCGACCTGGTCATCGACCTGGTGCACGGCGCGGTCGCCGAGCTCGCGGCGACCCCGCGGCCTCAGGACGGGCGTCGGTACATCACGTGGGTGTCCTCCGAGGCGTGCGTGAAGCCCAGCTTGTCGCGGTAGACCCGGATCGCCGCGGCGTTGTCGGACTCGACGTAGAGGATCACCTCGTTGACCTGCAGGTCGGCCAGGTGGTGCAGGCCGGCGAGGGTGACCAGCCGGCCCAGGCCGGCGCCCTGCGCGTCGGGGTCGACCCCGACGACGTACACCTCGCCGAGGTCGTGGGTGTGCCGCTTGGTCCAGTGGAAGGCCAGCAGACGGCCCTCGGCGCCCTCGGAGGTGTCGACGGCGAGGATCAGCCCGGCGGGGTCGAACCACTGCTCGGCCATCCGCTCGGCGAGGTTCTCGGCGTCCATCGCGCCCTGCTCGGGGTGGGCGGCGAAGGCGGCGGCGTTGAGGCGCAGCACCGCGTCGGCGTCGGCGTCGGTGTAGGAGCGCAGCCGTACGCCCGGGGGCGGCTCGAGGCGCGGCAGCGGTGTCGACGTACGCCGGCGCATCACCCACAGCTCGCGGGCGCGCTCGAAGCCGGTGCGCTCGGCGAGGCGGCGGGCGGCGGGGTGGTCGGCGTGCGACCAGGCCTCGAGGGCGACCTGGGGGCCGACCTCGCCGATCAGCCGCTCGAGCAGCTTGGCGCCCAGGCCGTGGCCGCGGGCCTCAGGGGCGACGACGAGGGAGATCTGCCCGTCGACGAGCACGGCGACGGCGTCACCCTCGACCCACGACCGGAACCGGTCGGGGTGGCGCAGCGCCATCAAGGTGGCCTCGTCGAGCGGAGCGGTGCCGTCGGCGGCCTCCGAGAGGGCGGCGACCCGTTCGATCTGGCGGGCGTCGTGGAGGGAGTCCATTCCCCCGAGCCTAGCCAGAGGCCGGCTCGGTGACCCCGGCTTCCCTCGATGGCTCGGTGACGGCACGCGCGTCGGCCTCGGCGCGGGCGTCCTTGGCCGGCACCACGAAGCGGTAGCCGACGTTGCGCACGGTGCCGATGAGCGTCTCGTGCTCGACGCCGAGCTTGGCGCGCAGGCGGCGCACGTGCACGTCGACGGTGCGGGTGCCGCCGAAGTAGTCGTAGCCCCAGACCTCCTGCAGCAGCTGCTGGCGGTTGAAGACCCGCCCGGGGTGCTGGGCCAGGTGCTTGAGGAGCTCGAACTCCTTGAAGGTCAGGTCGAGCGGGCGCTTGCCGATGCGCGCGGTGTAGGTCGTCTCGTCGACGGTGACCTCGCCGGAGCGGATCAGGTGGCTCTCGGGGTCGTCGGCGTCGCGGCGCGCGGCCAGGCGGCCGATGCCGAGCTTGATGCGGGCCTCGAGCTCGGCGGGGCCGCAGGTGTGCAGCACCACGTCGTCCATGCCCCAGTCGTGGCTGACCACGGCCAGCCCGCCCTCGGTGACCACGAGCAGCACCGGCTGGTCGCTGCCGGTGGTGCGGATCAGGCGGCACAGGTCGCGGGCGTGCGCGAGGTCCTGGCGGCCGTCGACGAGCAGCAGGTCGGCGTCGGGCGCCTCGAGGAGCGCGCTGCCCTCGGGCGGCAGCACCCGGACCTGGTGGTTCAGCAGGGCAAGCCCGGGGAGCACCTCGGCCGAGGGCTGCAGGGCGCTGGTCAGGAGGAGAATCGTGCTCACGGTGGGTCCCTCCGGTGTGCGGGGGACCAGAACGCATCGTTGGGCTCCGGTCGGTGATCCGGGTTGAATACTACCCAAGGCAGCACCGGGCGCAGGAGGAAGCGATCGTGGACGAGACAGACGTGGTGCACGTGCACTACTGGGCCGGGGCCAAGCACGCGGCCGGCACCGGCTCCGACCGGCTCGAGGTCGACGGCGCGCTGACGCTCGCCGACGTCGTACGCCGCGCGGTCGCGCTGCACCCCGGCACCGACCTCGAGCGGGTGCTCGCGGTCTGCTCGACGCTGATCGGCGAGCAGCCGGTCGGCAGCCAGGACCCGGGCTCGGTGCGGGTCGAGCCGGGCGCGACCGTGGAGTTCCTGCCGCCCTTCGCCGGCGGCTGAGCGACGCGGACCCGGCGGGGCCGGACTCGGACGGTCTAGACCTCCGCGTCGGCATCGCCCCAGGTCAGGGGCGGTGTGCAAACCCGGGACGGTATGTGACGTGACCTGCGTCACCACGCCCGGCGTTGCTCGTTGGGCTGGTGAGCCCGCGACCGCCGCGGCTCGAAGGAGGGTCTCATGCAGCAGATGATCAAGGTCCTGGTCGCGCTGGGGGCGTCGTTGGCGCTCGTGCTCGGCTTCACCGCGTCGGCCGCCGGCGCCTCGTCCGCCCAGTCGTCCGCCCAGTCGTCCGCCCAGTCGTCCGTCTCGGCGACCGCGGCCGAGGATGCGGACTGCGCGCAGGAGCGTCGCGACGTGCGGGCCGCCGAGCGCAAGGTGGCCAAGAAGGAGCGCAAGCTGGAGCGGGCGGACCGTCCGGCCAAGGTCGAGCGGGCGCAGAAGCAGCTGGTGCGTGCCGAGCGCAAGCAGGCACGCGCATCCGCCGCCCTGGCCGCGTGCCAGGCCGAGCCGGGCACCGAGGAGCCCGGCACGGAGGAGCCCGGCACCGAGGAGCCCGCCGCCAGTCCGATCCAGGCGCTGTGCGACGCCGGTGCGCCGCAGGCCGTCTGTGACGCCTTCCCCAGCCTGCCCGGCGGGGGCGCGGGTGACGGCAGCGCCAGCCCGATCCAGGCTCTGTGCGACGCCGGCCTGCCCCAGGCGCTCTGCGACGCCGCGACCGGTCCCGCGGGCCCCGGTGGCGACAGCCCGCTGCAGCCCCTGTGCGACGCCGGGCTCCCGCAGCAGATCTGCGACGCCGCGTCCGGTGGCGACCTGCCCGGTATCCCGGGCCTGCCGGGCCTGCCCGGCGGCCCCGGTGAGGGTGGTGGCGACAGCCCCCTGCAGCCCCTCTGCGACGCCGGGCTCCCGCAGCAGGTCTGCGACCTGCTGGGCGGCGGCCTCCCGGGTCTGCCCGAGCTGCCGGGTCTGCCGGGTCTGCCGGGCCTGCCCCGCGCTGCCTGAGGCGCCTCCTGGCGTGACCGACGCACGGCCGTCCCCTGGTGGGGCGGCCGTGCGGCGCGTCAGGACCTCCTGCGGCGCTCGCGTGCGCGCAGCTCCCAGCCGCGCAGGGGGTGCTGGGTGAGGTGCCATCGGGGGTCGTGGGCGCGGTGGTGGTGCCAGGAGCATAGGGGGATGGCGTCGAG